>JAYVOX010000027.1:0-2839 GCA_043757695.1 Schlesneria sp. | reverse complement strand
TTACGTTGAAGGGTCTTGGGTTGAACATTATGCAAGCGTTGGGCCGCAGCAAGACCAAGGGCAAAGTGCCGATTTACAACGAAGACGAACGCGAAGGTTTGCGAGTCGCTGGCCGGTTCAATGCACAGGTCATGGACTTCCTTCGGCCGCACGTCAAACAGGGCATCAACACCATCGAACTCGATCGGATGGTCTACGAGTACACGCTGGACCACGGCCACACTCCCGCGTGCCTCGGCTACAAGAAGTACCCGAACAGCATCTGCACCAGTGTGAATGAGATCGTCTGTCACGGCATCCCCAATCGGCAACCACTGCGAAACGGTGACATCGTCAATGTGGACCTGACGACGATTGTCGAAGGTTGGCACGGCGATTCGTCCGAAACGTTCCTCATCGGTAACGTCGCGGACGAAGCCCGCAAACTGGTGCAGACGGCTTTCGATTCGATGCACGTCGGGATTGATGCCATTCAAGTCTATGGCAAGCTCACCGAGATCGGTCGTTCGATCGAACGGTTCGCGCGGGTGCGCGGCTACTCCGTGGTGCAGGAGTATCAGGGTCACGGTCTGGGACGCCAGTTCCATCAGGAGCCGGGCGTGCCACATTACGTCCCGAAGTCGAACCCTTCCAATCTGGTTCTCGAACCGGGCATGTGCTTCACCGTCGAGCCGATGATCAACGCGGGAACGTGGCGCACGATGCTCGACAACCGCGACAAGTGGACAGTGCGCACGATCGACCTGTCGTTGTCCGCCCAGTTCGAGCATACGGTCCTCATCACGGAGTCCGGTCCCGAAGTGCTGACGTACACCCAGAACGGCCCGTTGCCCGGTCACAAGTTCTGAGTGATCGCCAGCGCCGATAATCTCAGTCATGGAAGGACTGAGATACTTAGGTGAGGCATTCCATGACTCGCATTCCATGACTCGCATTCCATGACTCGCATTCCATGACTCGCATTCTTGGACTGGCATTCCCGTACGCACTGGCTCGCCAAGCTGGTCCCTCCACGCGGAATTCCATTTCGATCCGCACTCGACGCCCGCACTCGTTCACTGAGCGAAACGACTTTCAATTTGCTGGCCTGTCACGAGTTCAGACCTACCTCAAACTGGCCGATTGTCAGCCCCCAACCTCGGGGGTAGGATGCCCGCCGTTTCGCACGGCCTGCTGCGTCGATGAGCTTAATCTCCCCTGTCCGGTTCACGCGACTTCCCTTCCGCGCGTGGCAAGGATCTGATCGTCATGAGCGACCGACTGAGTTGGATGCTCCTGTCCTTCCCGCTTCCCTCACCGGGATCATTGCGGGTCCGCGTGAACTTTTTCTTTTTGGTGATCGCGCTCATCTTCGCCCTGCGCTATGGCTGGGCTTTGGGACTGACGCTGGTCGGGTTGCTCTTGGTCTCCGTGTTCCTGCATGAATGGGGCCACGTCGTGGCGGCGCGGCTGACGGGCGGAAGCGCCAGCGAGATTCATCTCACGCCGCTGGGCGGTTTGGCCTTAGTTCAACCGGGACGTGACACGTTCTCGCAAATCTTCACCGCGGCGGCAGGCCCGTTCATGAACTTGTTGATCTGCCTGTTGCTGTTCCCCAGCTATTACGCTCCCGAAACGCTGTGGGGCATTTTTAATCCGCTCGTGCTGCCGCTGAGTCAGTTGAGTGAAGACCAGCTTATGCGGGATCTGAAGCTGCTGGCGTTTTCGCTGAACTGGTTGTTGCTGCTCGTCAACGTCTTGCCGATCGTTCCGCTCGATGGTGGCCAAATTCTCCGTGCGGCGATGGCCACACGCATTCATCCCGAATTGGTTGGCCGAGCCTCAGCCAAGGCGTCGCTCTTCTTTTCCGGTGCGTTGATGCTCGCCGGTCTGGTGGGAGACTGGTCCATCGTGGTCTTCCTCGGCGCGATCCTGATGGTCGTCAACATCGTGCAACTGTTTGAAGAGCAGTCCTCGGACTTCATGGACGAAGAGTTTCAGGGCTACGATTTTTCGGAGGGCTACACGAGTTTGGATCGCGCGGCCCACGAGTCCGCCCCGTCGCCCGATGGAACCTTGAACCCGCTGCAACGCTGGCGCGAACAGCGTCGCATCAAGCGCGAGATCGAAGAGCGGCAGCAGCAGGTCGATGCCGAGCAACAGTTGGATGGGCTGCTCGCCAAAGTCCACGAACACGGCATGGCTTCGCTCACCGCCCGCGAACAACGCCTGCTCCAGCAAGTCAGCGACCTCCTCCGCGAACGAGGCAAACGCCCATCGTGAAGCGAGCCGAAACCACTTCTGGTTGTCGCCTACTGAGTGTGGTCACGAGCGACACACCCGCCCCCTTTCGCCGGGTGGATCAAACGCCGCCAATTCGCACCCACCGGGGCTGTTGATCGGGTTCCGCCAGCGACTTTTGTCAGTCCCGTTTCGTCATCTCTTGAGGAATCAGCATGAGTCAGCCAGTCAATGTCGCCATGATCGGTCTTGGGTTCGGGTCGGAGTTCATTCCGATCTATCAGGCTCTCCCCGGAGCCAACGTCTACGCGATCTGTCAGCGGAACAAGGAGAAGCTCGACAAGGTCGGCGATCAGTTTGGGATCGGCCAGCGCTACACCGAGTACGCCGACGTGCTGAAGGATCCCAACGTCGATTGCGTCCACATCAATAGCCCGATCTCCGAGCACGCCTGGATGTCGCTGGAGGCTCTCAAGGCGGGCAAGCACGTCCTGTGTACCGTCCCGATGGCGACCAACGTCGAGGACTGTCAAAAAATCTGCGAACTCGTCCAGCAGACCGGCCTGAAGTACATGATGGCCGAGACCGTCGTCTACTCGCGCGAGTTCCTCTTCATCAA
>JAYVOX010000026.1:0-10522 GCA_043757695.1 Schlesneria sp. | reverse complement strand
TCTGATCCGTCATGGCCGAGCACTCCGTTGCTGAATGACGGCCTAACGGTAATTTGTTTCACGCGTTACGTCAGCGCGACTTCTCGGATAGCCTCTAAGAGGTTCCACTCACGACGCGGCCCCGTGTGCCGTGGCCGCAGCCACGACGGGCCGCGTTGATTCATGCCGCCGCGAATCAACCGGTCGCTCTCCCTATTGGGCGACGATATACTTGCCCGCTGAACGGGGCGTGCTGGGTACGAACATCGACGAACGTTTGGAGAGTTCATCATGGTAGCGTTGACTCGCGAGGTCGAAGAGTTTTTGCGGCAGGTCGAAACGTGGCCCGCCGAAAATCGCTTGGCGCTGGTGCGACGAGTTTTGGAAACGCTGGAGGTGAAGCCGACATCCGCAGCCGGTGAACTCCAAGGGCCATCCGCTCAACAGGTACTCGGCCTGTGGAGTTCGGGCGGAACGGCTCCTACCGATCACGAGTGCGACCTGATTCTGGTCGAGGAACTGCTGAGGAAGCACGCATCATGAAGTTGTTGATCGACACCAATGTGGTGCTGGACGTTCTGCTGAATCGCACGCCGTGGGTGGCGGACTCGCAGGCGGTGTGGGACGCCAACCACTACCGACACATTCAGGGCCATGTCGTCGCGACGAGCGTCACGAACTTGTTCTACATCGCCCGGCGGCAGGTCGGACAACCACTGGCCTTGCGCGGAGTCATCGACTGTCTCGCAGCGTTCAAAATCGTCCCCGTGGACCAGACGATTCTGGCCGATGCGGCGACGCTGCCCGGTGGCGACTTTGAAGACAATGTGACGATCCGCTGTGCCGTGACGGCGCGCATCGACTTCATTGTCACACGCAATCTTCCCGACTTCGTTCATAGCCCCGTGCCAGCCATTTCGCCCGCTGATTTACTGGATCGAATCAAGGCCGCATCGCCATGATCTGATCGCATTCGATCGTAGTGAGGTTCTCCGGCTGTCGTGCCTTGAAGGCCCCGGCGTGCATGGATTGTGTCCAAGCGAGGCGGACGTTGAGGCCGTTTTGGGTGAAAAGCCAAAGAGCTTCTTTGGCCCCTTCGTCGCCGGTCGGTTCGCAGTCGAAGAGGAGCGTGATTTGGTGGTTGCCGAGTTGTTTGGACCACGCGGTGATTTTGGCGACCTGGGTTTCGGTGATGCGGTTGGACATGATGGCGACGGCGGGGATGCCGAGCGTGTCGAGGTGGATGACATCGTTGAAGCCTTCGACCACGATGATGCCGTGTTGAGAGATTGACTCGCGGTAGCCGGGTTCGTTCAGGCGAGTGGCTTGTTGGCCGTAGAGTTCTTGGCCGCGATGGAAGCCTTTCGGGAAGCGGTGTTTCATGGGTGCGGAGGCGGTCGCTCGTTCGGTGGGGGTGAGGTGGGAGAACTCGCGTTCTTTTTGCTCGTAGATCGGATCGCGACCGACCCACGCGAGGATTTTTCCTTCTTCGGAATGGATGGGATAGATGATGTGGCCACGCAGCGAGAAGCCGCGTTTGTCGCCGCCGCTGTTCATCGGCAGAACGCCGACTTGCCACTTCGTCATCGCGTCCGGTGTGAGACACGGATGTCGGCGGACATAGCTGGCTGAGGCGGGCGGCAGGGTCGCCACATCCCTGACGAACTTCTGATCGAGCGTCGCCAGTTCGCGAACTTTCTCGTCGGTGGCCAGTGCGAGCGGGACGTTGCGTTCGGTGGTCAATGTCCGAGTGTCCGCGTCTTCAGCGGCGAGACTCGGTGTGGTTGGCGCGTGCGTGGAATCCGCTGTGGAACGTGTCGGGAAGTCGCTCGTCGCTCCGGTCGCTGATGACGTTGCTGTTGTTGGTGACGATGACGCAGCGGTTCGCGGAGCTTCCGTCGCGTGACCGGCAAGGATCGTCTTCACGCGATTGAACTCCGCCCCCTTGAGCTTGTCGCCCGTCGGTTTCGTTCCCGTCAACCAGCCGTGCATGAGGGCGAGCAGGTTGCCGCGCGTGCCGCATTGATACGAGTGACAGAGAAAAACCTTCTGTGGATTCTCGGTGTTCACCGCCACTTCGCGTCGGCCGACGTGATCGCCGGGACACGCGAAGGGGCAGTCGAGGCGGACCTCTTTCCCGTCTCCGTGTGCATCCAGCATGACGCCACACTTGGCCGCAGCCTGTTCGAGCGTGGTGTCCGCTTGGAGTTGATCGACGTTCACGTAGCCAGACCGATTCATGAGGAGTGGGGCAAGCGGAGAAAAGTCTCGCCGATGCTACCCTTGGTTTCCGACGGATGCCAAACGGACTCATTCTGTCGGCCCGAGACACTTCGCTGTTGCGGTTGCTCGACCGAACGCCCGTGACGACGACGCTGGTCCTCAAGGCGAGCGAGTCGTTCCCCGGCGAACGGTTCCATGACGAACGTCGTGTGCGCGAGCGACTGCAAACGCTGGCCGAGGCGCGACTCGTGCGAGCCTTCCCGGCAACGCAGGGCGTGGGCGGACCAGTCAATTGGTACAAGCTGACCGCCGAAGGGTTCCGCACAGTGCATGGAGCCGACGCGGCACTCCCGCATCGTTCGCGATTCGAGATGATCCCGCCGTCGCGGTTTCACCATACACAGGCATTGGCCGAGATCATCGTCCATTCACTCGTCGCCGCGCATCGCGACCGCTGCACGATCCCGTTCTTCAACGGTGATGGCGAAGCCCGCATCGACGTGATGAACCACTCG
Organism: Schlesneria sp.; assembly: GCA_043757695.1. GTDB lineage: Bacteria > Planctomycetota > Planctomycetia > Planctomycetales > Planctomycetaceae > Schlesneria. Next base: position 7,805 of record JAYVOX010000026.1, on the reverse strand, counting down.
TTCTACCCCGACTGCTTCATCCAGTTCACACTCGCGGCGAAGCAGTTCAACGTCTACTTCGAGATCGACCAATCCACCGAGTCGCTCGATTCCCACGCCGAACAAAGCATCCGCACGAAGCTGCTCAACTACGAAGCCTATCAGGACTCGCTCGTCGCTTGGTGGAGGAGCAACGGCCAACTAGGCCCGCGCCCCTACTTCCGAGCCGTCTTCCTGACCCGCAGCCAGGAGCGGGCCAATCACATTTTGTGGCTCGCTCAAACTTGTGCCCGCAACACCGACCGGCATCTCATCTACGCCGCCACTCAGGACACTTACCTCACCAGCCCGAGGCCGTTGCAGTCGCCTCTTTTCCTCAACCACCACGGTCGCTGGCAGGCACTCGTCGATCTGCACCCGACATCGAAGTTCGAGCGAACCCCGGTCAGACTCACGCGACCGATCACCTCATTCGCGACCAGTCGTTAGCGAGTCCGCTTGAACAACGACTCCTGAAGTCTACGACGTTGATGTCGATGGCCGAGTTCGCACACCCCCGCGACGACTCGTGTTCCTCGACCAGTGACGCGACACACCACCGTCTGATAGCGTGTCGGCCCGACCATCGTTCCGACGTTCGCTTGATGCGGGTATCACGCCGCGTCCCTTCTCCACACGGATGAGGAAGCAGGCGACCGAGCCGGAGACGTGGCGGCCACCGCCTCACGCGAGACCGCACACACTCCACTGAGGCGGTTTTGGGGAAGCCGTCTCCGCGATGAACGCCACAAAACATCGACTCATTGCCGCTTCTGTGATAGAGTGGCCACATGGCAACACGACTCACCCCCGAGCAGCACGCGGACCTGGAACAGCACGGCCATCAGCCGATGCCGGTGGTCGATCCCATCGACCAAAAGATCTATTTCATCGTATCCGGCGATTTCTTCGAGAGGTTCAAAACTCTCATTGGCGATGAGCCGTTCGACATTCGCGAGACCTATGCCGCCCAGGATGCCGCCTTGGCCAAGGTGTGGGATGATCCCGCACTCGACGTTTACAACGACTACGACTTACACAAGCCACGCACATGATTCTCCGTCGCGGCGACATCATCACGGTTCTGTTTCCGTTCTCTTCGGGAACGGCGGCCAAGGTCCGGCCCGCATTGGTCGTACAGAACGACACCAACAATTGGCGTCTCACGAATGTCATCGTAGTGGCGATCACGACGACCACGCATCGCAGCGGTCAGCCAACACAGCTTCTGGTCCAAGTCGCGACGCCGATCGGAAAACAGTCGGGGTTGCTCCACGATTCCGTCATTACGTGCGAGAACGTGGCAACCATCGACCAACAGCATGTTCGTCAGCAAATTGGCTCGCTCCCTGCCGATGTCATGAAGCAGATCGATGCCTGCCTTCAATCGGCTCTCGGTATCGAGTGACCCGTTCGTGATACGCTGGCCGGGTGCTGAAACTCATCTCCGCACCGGCGACGAATGAACGCGGGCCTCGGTATATGGAGAAGGCACTGGCGGCGATTCATCAGGCGAATTCTTTTCGATTGCCGATGTCGTTGGAGTACGGGCTGCACGAAGGTCGCGTGGCGTTGTTTGTGCAGTCGTTGCGGAGCATGGAGGAAATTGTCACCGGGCCGATCATCGCGAACTATCCGAACTGTTCGATCACGAATGTTGATCCGGAACCGCCAATTCCAAGTGAGCCGTCTCCCGTTGGAGGGGAGACGTGGACCGCCGAGTTGGAACTTGTCCCGGAACTGTTTCCGATCCTGCGGCACGCTCAGTTTGAGGATTTGCTGAACCGGAACTTTGCCGATCCGGTGAGCGGCATCTTGCGGGCAATCAAGCCGGATGAACATCTGCGATGTTGCGTCGAGATCACGATCAGGCCGACTTCCCACCATCGCTGTCATCAGGCGGCTCGTGCGGTGAAGCGATTGGATCGCGAGTTCTTTCATCATCACCACCGGTTGGCGCGGTACTACGCGAAGCACATCACTCGGCCGTGTGGTTGGTGGCTGGCGTGGTTGTTGGGACTGATTGCCAAGCGAACTGCTGAGCCGGTGCGAACGAGTCTTGAAACATCGACGAGTCGAGTCCATGAGCGAGAAGATGATCTGCAAGCGGCGAGCGACAAGATCGGCGGGCATCTCTTTGACGCACGCATTCGCTTGATCGTTGTGGCTTCTGGCGAACATCACGCAGCAGCGATCGACCGCATTCGTCAGATGGCGGGAGCGTTCGGTGCGTTCACCAAGTCGAGGCTCGCCAAGTTTCGGCTTGGGCCGATTCGACGTGAGAAAATGTCACGGATTCATGCTCACGGACATGGTCTCGTTCGTGTTCATCCGCATGGTCACGGGTTTCTCTTGTCTCACGAAGAACTCGCGACGCTCTGGCATCCGCCGACCGCCACTGCTCTGGCCGAGCAGATGCAGACCACCGAGTTCACGGAGCTGGAAGCTCCGGGGAGGTTCTACTCAGGAAGAGAGAGAGGGGCCGTCACCGTCGGGCGGTTCCGGTTTCGCGAGGACCGTCGTCCGTTTGGTATCGGGCAGGAGGATCGCAGGCGGCATCTCTACTATCGTCGGCAAGACCGGCATGGGGAAGACGACGCTGCTGCTGAATCAGCTGCATGCCGACTTGAACGCGGGGCACGGCGTCTGCCTTGTCGATCCGCACGGAGACCTGGCGACTTCGATCTTGCGGTTGATGCCGACCCATCGCACGAACGATGTCATCGTGTTCGACGCGGGCGATCGCGAGTTCGCCGTGTCGTTCAATCCGCTCGCCTGTCGCGACGAGGCGCTGATCGACCAGGTCACGTCGGGAGTTGTCTCGGCGTTCAAGAAGCTCAACGATTCTTGGGGACCGAGACTGGAAGACACGCTGCGCAATGCCGTCTTCGCCACCGTGGAACAACACGGCACGATGCTCGAACTGATGCGGTTGCTCGCCGAGCGTTCTTTCCGAGAGCAACTCGTCCCCAAGATTCGCGACGACGTTGTTCGCAGCTTCTGGCAACACGAGTTCGCATCGTGGGACGACCGCTATCGCATCGAAGCGGTCGCGGCCATCCAGAACAAGGTCCGTCCGTTTCTCACCAACCGCACGATGCGAGCCATCGTCAGCCAGCCCGACCGTTCGCTCAACCTGCGAGAAATCATGGACCAAGGGAAGGTGTTGATCGTGAACCTCAGCAAGGGCCGAGTCGGAGAAGACAACGCCGCGTTGCTCGGAGCCTTCCTCGTCACGGCCATTCAACAAGCCGCGATGACCCGAGCAGACATCCCCGAAGCCGACCGACGCGACTTTCATCTCACCATCGACGAGTTCCAAAATTTCACGACCAGCTCGTTCGCCGCCATCCTCAGCGAGGCCCGCAAGTACCGCCTCAACCTGACCATCGCCCATCAGTATCTGAAGCAGCTCGACGAAGAAACCGCCGACGCCGTCTTCGGCAACGTCGGTTCGATCGTGACCTTCCAAGTCGGCACAGACGATGCCGACGTTCTCGCCCAACAACTCAGCAAACACCCCGACCAACTCACGCCTCAAGACCTCACGAACCTGCCAAAGTACACCGCCTACGCCCGTCTGCTTGTTGATGGCCAACCGACCAACCCGTTCTCCATGACCACGACGCCACCACCCGAAACGACCGAAGATCGCCTCACCATCGTCAGCAACCGCTCCCGCCGAGAACACAGCCAACCGTTTGCCAACATCCATGCGGCCATCGCCGATCAGTGGCGACGATGACGAACACGCTGACGAACACGTCGGGCATGGTCGTTCGACGGAAGCAGATCAAACAGCGGAGCCCCCGTTGGACCAATGACTATCAGCCCACGCGGTCATGCACCAACACCGTGAACTCGCCGTCGGAGTCGATCAAGATCTCGACCGGCGGATCGAGGTTCAGGCAGGTGTTGGTCTCTTCGATCTTGTGCAAGACCTCTTCCGTGCTGAGGTACTCCGGTTCGCAGCCGAAAACTTCGCGAGCCAGCCTAGTCCACGTCTCTTCCGACAACTGCGAGACGGCTTGTTCGACCGAGGTCGGCCGCTGGCGGAGGACATGCGGCAAGACGGCATCCCGCCGTTCGTTCCAGAAGAAGTCCGAGCCGAAGCTGAGTCCATACGCCACGCCTGCAGCTTGCCCGAAGAATCCGTGATCGGCAACGAGCGTCATCGAGTGACTACTGCCTGACTGGCTGAGCCATTCAACGAAACCGGCCATGCGTTCATCCGTCGATCCGCGTTTGACGGTCATCGCAAACAGTGTCACCCTGACGTTCCTTCCTTTCCCACGCCTTGAAGAAAGCTGCCAAAGCATCGGCATCTGAGCCACCACGCTCGGAACAAGTCGGCCGATTGACCGACGCCGTGAACCGTCTCGCCGATGAACTCCGCGTGGTGCGAGATGTCATGGATGATGTTCGCGAAGACTTGAGTTGGGTCACACGCAACGGCATCTCCGGTCAAGCCACTCATCACACGCGAGTCGTTCGCATGGCCCGCGACCCACTCGCGCCAGACGCCGCTGCGCATCTCGAACTGCGAACGTACACACTGGAGCCGAAGAGCGTTTCTGGCATCTCACCCGAGGTCTTCGACGAACTCGTGGCCGAGATCGCCGAAGCCATGACCGTCGTCGGACAGGAACAACTCAATATGTTCTTGACGGCACTCGACGATGCGCGAACCAAGCTCATGTCTGCGATCAAGCAGCCCGTCGCACCCGCAGCCACAAAGGATACCTCTGTCGCCGAGCCATCCGTCACCAAGCAGGAAGCTGCCGAAGCGCACATCACCAAGTCTCAACCCGCCAAACCTCGACGTGCGGCTGGCAAGAAGTCCGCGAGTCTCTCATCCAAACCCATTGAACCAGTGGCACCAGTAGCACCAGAACTTGTTGCGTCACCGGAACCAGAACCGTCAGCCGTTGAAGCTGAAGTGGAACTCACGTCGGCAACGATGGAATGCGTCACACCAACCTCGCCCGTTCAGCGAGGCCACCTCTTCTAAAGCCATTCCCCACTCCGAATCCCTCCCCCGCATTGTGTGCCGACAGAATCGTTCCTCTATCCGAAAACCAAGCCCGTCTTCGATCTCGTGGAAGAGGCATCTCATCGCAGCGGCGTCAGTCGCGCACAGTCGTTCGAGGATTTTTTACTCATGACGGTGGCTGCGCTTTCCGGCGGACAGATGGAAGAGCAGTACCTCGCCACCGTGAAGAAACACTCGGATGGAAAACCCGGCAAACGAGGCTGCGATTCCATCGCCCGCGCGTTCGGCGTTCTCGTCAACGCGATGGAAGAGACTCGCCAAGACATCCTCGGCGACCTCTTTCAAGGGAGCATTACCTACGGCGAGAAAGGCCAGTTCCTCACCCCCGAACCCGTCGCTCAAATGATGGCCAGAATGACGATCGAAGAGGGGGCCGAGGACACGAATCACAAGGTCAAAACCGTCTGCGATCCCGCGTGCGGCAGCGGACGAATGCTGCTCGCAGTGGCCGACCTCAAACCGCATTGGGAGTTCTACGGTCAGGATATCGACATCCGCTGTGTTCGCATGACGGCCATCAACCTCGCCCTGCGCAACCTCTACGGCTACGTCATTTGGGGCAACTCGCTCGGCACCGAGAAACGACTCGTCTACCGCACCGGCTTCAACCTGCAAGGCTTCATCCGCGAAGCACCGCTCGAATCGTGTCCCGTTCCGGTCCAAGACCAAGCCCTCTCCCCAACGCCCGCTCATCAAGTACCATCGACCAACGAAGACCCAACAACACGCAACTACGACGATTCGCCGCCTCGCCCACAATCTCAGCTTCGTCTCTTCTGAAGGCGTCTGACGATTCTCTTCCCCCCGACTCCCCATGACTCGATTTGAGTGCGATCAATGCGGCGCGTGCTGCAATGGCAGCCTGATCGTCGAAGCGGACGAGATCGATCTGCTGCGAGAACCTCGACTCATCGAAGCTGACCCGCATCTCAAGGGCCAGTCTGCGGAACAGGTGGTGGAGAAATTACAGAACGACTTTGGCCTCGTGATTCTGCTCGCGTGCGGCACGGATCGCCCCTGCCCGTTTCTGGCTGCCGACAAGCGCTGTTCGATCTACCCGACTCGCCCCAATGAGTGCGTCGCCATGCAGGCCGGTGACGACCAATGCCAAGCCGCCCGCCGAGCTGCGGGACTCTCACCGTTGGAACCCAAGGAGTGAATCGATTTCACCTTTCGTCAGTGGGCCTCGTGCGTCGTTGACGCATAACGGGGCTTCAGGCAGTTTGGTGGAGTGAACTCTCGGCCTTCCGAAGACGCCTCGCCACCACCCTCGACGAAATTCGGCAAGCAGGAACTCGCTCTCCTGATGCGGCTGTATTCCTCACCCGTCCACGTCGACATCGTGAGGATGATCGGCTACGACGACTGGGTTCTTTACGACGCCCGCTGCCAGATCGTGAAGCTGATGCGGCGGCATGGAGTGGCGTCGGTCATCAGTGCCGCCGCCGAACTGATCGAGGTCGATCACCGACCCGGCGATGACATCGCCCGCTTGAGCGGCGAAGTTCGTTGCTTTGCCATCGGTATTCTCGGACGCCCCGTCGATGAGAAAGCATCCGCAACCAAGTCTGCAATCCCGCTTCGCCGAGAACCAAAAGTCGCGATAGCACTTCCCACGGAGGAGGAAACTGCGACCGACTTCCGCCTCGTCAACGCCCGCCGCATCGAAGTCGTCAAACGCTACGCCAAACACTTGGGAGTTCACCTCATGACGCACGAGGTTGCCGCCAAGGCATCGCTCCCTTTGGACAGCCCGCCACTCCCCGCGACCATCGACTTCATCGTCCATCGGCACGACGAACATCATCTCATCGCGGTTCGCAAGCATTAGGGAAAGCAGCAAAAGGCCGAGGTGAGCCGCGTCCTCTCGATTCTCGGTCCGACATGGCGAGCCGCCCGTACCTGGCCCATCGAACACCAGCCCGGCTGGATTTGGGACTACGTCTGGATCACTCCCCATAATGTCGACCCGCACTCCTAAAGTGGCTACATGCATTCACGCGAATGCAATCCTTCTTCAACGACTGGCCGAAACTCAGGTTTGGTCTGGCTTGCTGAAGAGTTGGGGAACTCGAGTTTCGCGCGAGACGATTGACGCAGTGGTCGCTGATCTCTGCGGCCACTGTTTCACGCCAACCAGTAAGGGGCAAAGCGCCGGGCAGCAACGATTGGCTTCGTATCGCGGCCGGGCGTCATTGGCGACTTGGCTCTACGCCATCGCGGTCAAAGCCCTGCTGGACCGGTTGCCGTCTTCGTCGGCGGATTCGTCCGGGATCGCGCTGGACAATGTGTCTTCGCCGATCGCCTCCCAGCCCGAGGTTCGAGCGGCGCTCCACGAGGCCGGGAATCGGGGGGAAGGCTACCGCCAGCGCTTGATCGCGGTCTTGCGAGCGGCCTTGGAGGCGATGCCCGCCCGGCGTCGTCTAGCGGCCGTATTACATTGGGTGCATGGCGACCGTCCGGCGGAAATTGCCACCAAGATGGAAGTGTCGCGTCCGCGCATCAGTGAATTGCTGGCGGAAGCCCGTCAGGATTTCACCGCCGCGTCTCGCCGACTGTGCGAAGAGATCGCCCGCGAAGCGGAACGACCCATCCCGGAGATCGAAGAACTTTTGCAGCAGCAGATGTTTCACCTTTTAATACTACAGCGCTAAGTTTCGCAAGATCTTCGATTTTTGGCGGGAGGTTTTTGCGGCGAGGTTACGCTGTTGGTGATAGACGATGACATCGCTGG
>JAYVOX010000025.1:0-2846 GCA_043757695.1 Schlesneria sp. | reverse complement strand
CGTTCGAGTCGAGGATGCAGTCGCCCTGAAGTTGCGACTCACGAAACTGACCGCTCGACTTAAGCAGACAATCGACCAGCGTGGTCTTGCCATGATCGACGTGGGCAATGATGGCGATGTTACGAATATCGAACCGGCGCATGATGAAAAGACTCGGCGAGCCAGCTTTCCACGTTGGGAAAGTCGCTCAGGAAACAAAACGGAAACAGACTGACAGACCGACCGGGAAGAGGCAGTAGCAGAGAGGCGGAGTCACGGGCAGGCAAACTGACAGACCGACAAACGTCACGCCGACTAAGGCCGTTGCGGAACGCGGCGGGAGAATAGCAGACCGGAGAACGAGGTTGAAGCCAATGCCTCGAAGTCCCGAAATGCGCGGTGCCGCACAGAGCCGGGAAGCCGATCGCTCCGGTTTTGATGGCCAAGAATTCGCCCGAACAACACGCCGCGTTGGGCTGATGCGCCTGTGTTGGTTTGGCAACCCGACAAACACCGCCCACCGTTCGAGCTGCCACAGGAGAGAGAACGACTGCGACTGCTTGCTGTCCGGCTTGTTGCCGATCAAAAGAGGGCAGGCCGAGTATCGAGGTGACGGTTAAGTGTGACCATTCTGCAACTCAGAACTGCTTCAGCAACTCGGTCGCGACGCAGGCTTGGAGGTCTGAGAACTGACGATCAATTTCGGGCAGCTCGCGAACGACACCCTCGAACTCAACGTCCGCCGCGAGCTGCTCGACGAGTGCCAATCGTTTTACGAGGTCGCTCGCCCCCACAATGCTGGCGGTCCCCTTCAGCGTGTGTGCGGCGCGTTTGAGTTCCACGGCGTTGCGTTCTGCGAGTGTGCGATGGATTTGCGCATGAACCTTCGGGCTTTCGATCTGAATCAGTCGCATCACATCGACCAGCAAATCAGGTAGGCCGCCCAATCGTCCGAGAGCCAGTTCGCGATTGAAGACGACCGGACGAACGACGGCCGTTTGGCTCATCGCGTTCAGAATGGCCGTGCTGGTCAGCGAAGCTCGATGACGACCCCCTGCGAGACCACGGCGTTCACTTCGGTCCAGTTCGCTGGCGAAATCGAAGCCCTGAAAAATCGTCTTGTCGGGTGCGGGGGACTGGAGCAACATCGCAGACCATTTCCAATTGAGGATCGTTCCACTGGCCGACGCCCGATTCGCGACTCAAGAAAACAACTCCAACCGGAGGGCAGGAGCGGCATGGTGGAACTTGTACTTTGCACGGCCCAAAGTGAGGCCTTTGAATGTCGCCACGTTTCGCCAGAACGTGGGCTGTTTGAGCGTCACACCCGCACTCTGGCGAGGTGCAGCTACGTCTCACTTCCGCCCGCGTGAGGTATAGCTCGGACTTTGCGGGACATCCGCGACAACTCGGTCCTACCGAACCCGTTTCCGTCGATCCGTGCGAACGAGCGAGGATGTTGCGGCGCGTGCGGATTATTTGCGACGCTGTTCGGGAAACAGAGCCGCTGCCGCGATCAAGAAGTCGGGGGCGGCTACCAGCCTGTTGAAAAACCGTAGGATGGACGCCCCGTCCGTCCGTTTCCAATTGGTTTTCGCTCGGACGAGGCGTCCAAGCTACGTTTTTCAACAGGCGGCTACCCGATGAGAGGATGCAAAATGAAATCATTCCGCATCACCGTGTCTGTGTTTGACAACTCGGAATCTCGACCTAGGTTTCGGCAATGCGACAGCGTGATCAGGCCGGGCGGCGCGAAGCGGCTTGGTCTGACGCTCCGCGTGGTCCGCAGCAATTTAAGGGGAAGAAGCATGTCGAGAATTCTGGTGGTTGACGATTCGGCGGTTGATCGGCGCATGATCGGCGGACTGTTGGGTGAGAATCCCGATTGGACGATCGACTATGCCGGCGACGGTGCCGAAGCACTGGAGCAGTGCAAGGCCAACGAGCCAGACCTCGTCATTACCGACTTCAACATGCCGTCCATGGACGGCATGCAGTTGCTCAATCGACTCAAACAATATCACCCGCGAGTGCCGGTCATCATCGCCACGTCTGCGGGAAGCGAAGAGTTGGCGGTCACGGCCCTTCAGCAAGGAGCTGCCAGCTATGTTCCCAAAATCTTGATGGCTCGCGATCTGGGGCGCGTCGCTGAAACGGTCATCACCGCCAGCCAAGACCGTCGGCAAACCGACGCCGTTTTGACGGCTCTCGTGCGGCAAGAACTGCGGTTCTCCTTTCCCAGCGACCGACGACTGGTTCGCTCGGCCGTCAGTACGCTGCAAGAGTTCGGGATGCGATTCGGCGTCTTCACCGATCGCGAACGGACACGAGTTGGCGTCGCGTTGGAGGAGTCGCTGCTGAATGCAATCATTCACGGCAATCTCGAAGTCAGCTCGAAGCTGCGTGATCTCGACGACGGTTCGTACGAGAAGCTGATCGCGCTACGAGTGGGCAAGTCTCCTTACAAGGACCGGCGAGTCGAAGTGGTGGCGCAATTCTCGCCGGAACAGGTCTCGTTCGTCATTCGAGACGAAGGCCCCGGCTTCGATGTCAGCCAACTTCCCGATCCCGCCGACCCCGAGAACATTGCCCGCGCTCACGGTCGCGGCGTGCTGCTAATGAGAACTTTCATGGACGAAGTCTCCTACAACGAAACCGGCAATCAAGTCACGCTCATGAAGCGCAAGGCGGGCGCGGCTGTCCCTGCTTCTGTCTGAGAAGTCACTTCTTGTTGGCGTGTCACGACAAATCGGCGCGTCTTACAAAAATCGGCTCTCCGCCATTCCTGTTGGCCCGCAGAAATTAGCCGCAGGGCGCTAGCCCCGGTTAAGCGAAATAGAACCGGGGCTAGCGCCCTGCGGCTGATG
>JAYVOX010000024.1:0-2847 GCA_043757695.1 Schlesneria sp. | reverse complement strand
GATGAGCCGCCACCAGTGCTCGAATGACGTTCGGAACGTTGCCTCCCGCCAGATAGTGCGATTCGAGGTCGCGCGTACTGATGGGATAAACCTCGGTCAGTCCCGCCTGCACTGCCGTGATCTTGGCTCGCACGATCACCGACGGATTGACCTTGCGGATCGTCATCATGATCAGATGTGTAAAGGGGATCCCCGCGCCGGTCATCTTGCACTGAATCCACAGGCTGATGAACCTCGCAAAGATCGCGACGAAGATCAGTACGAACACGAACAACACGGCCGCGATGCCAAAGATCACGGCCGGACTGAAGCCCGCTTGTGCGAGAACAACGGGAGCGACGACAAAGGGAACAGGCATGGAAGTCTCGTGGTTGAAGAGGCGGTGGTTGAAGTGAACAGCGATCAGAGGGGGAACAAGGGGGTCGTCAACGCTTAGTTTGGGGGTAGCCACGTTCGCCAGAACGTGGGAATCCCGCACTCTGGCGAGTGCAGCTACCCCATTTTTTCGGATTGACGACGCACTCGTGAACGAATCCCTCGCTCACACGGCGGGTGGTTCTTGGGTGGGTCACGTCTAGCCTTGTGGAAACTCGAAGTCAAGCGGCCTCGTGGCTGTGGCTTCAGCGGCGAAAGGGTCGTTGCCGGGGGAAGGCTCACCCGTTCGTACAAGCAGTCGCGTGCCGCGCACTTCCAAGATTTCAACCGACAGGCCCGACTCGACAATCATTCCCTCGCTGAAGACATGCAGACGTTCTCCATCGAGCAACACCATCCCGCCGGGGACCAGCGGCGTGACTGTCTTGCCAAACCGACCGATCAGCTTGGTCAGCCGATCCGTCTCTTTCGAGAACGGCGTCAGTTCTTCGGAGGTCGGCGCTTCGAGCAGGACTCGCTTGCCGAGTGCCGTGCGCGGCAGCACATAGAACGCGGTCCCCAGCGCGACGGGAACCAAGAGCATGAGTACGCCGCAAAACGCCCAGAAGACTCCAGGATGTGCGGTGCCCCATGCACGGTAAGCGCACAGCAACGAGAAAATCAGCGTGACAAACGTGATCACGCCGAGCAGCCCCCCCGACGGGATGAATACTTCGGCAGTCAAGATGCCGATCCCCGCGATCAACAGCAGGATGGCAAATATCGCATTGGAATCCATGACAGGCAGAGGCACCTCAATGAGGAAGCTGGTTCGCGTCGCAAACCCGGAGTCGAACGAGCCGACAGCAGGCAACGCCGACGCAGTGTAGCCGACGACCCGCGCGAGACAACCGAACGACGAAAGCATCGCTCGCGCAACGGGCATCGTTCGCGTCGATGACGCCACTCCTCAAACGGCGAATCTCCTATAAAACAACGGGCCTCCTTCCGGCCCCCCTCGCCCCCGTCTTCGGGGGAGAGGGTTAGGGTGAGGGGGCTTCTCTTCCGCAGCGGCAGTTGCAGACGGGCTTCAATCACGCCAACCCGATTCGTAGGATGGGCACCCTGCCCGTCCTGACTTTCGAGATGCGAAGGCAGGACGGGCAGGGTGCCTATCCTACAGCCCGACGTGAGTCCACCGATGTCGATCCACACACAGACACCGTTGTCGGAACCATCCCGCCGCCGCTTTCTGCTCGAAGCGGGAGGCGGCTTCGGCGCGGTGGCGTTGACCGCGATGCTGGCCGACGAACGGCGAGCCTTCGCGGCTTCCAATGCTGCCGCTCCGAATGCCGCGTCGCCGATGATGCCCCGGCCGCCACATGTCGTGCCGAGGGCGACTCGGGTCATCTATCTCTTCATGCACGGCGGGCCGAGTCAGGTTGATCTGTTCGATCCCAAACCGGAACTGATCCGGCAGGCGGGAAAGCCTCTGCCCGAAGAGTTCGGCAAGGTGATGACGCGCCGCAAGGTGGCGACCAACCCGTTGCTCGGTCCCGTCAAACCGTTTCGCCAGCACGGCGAGTCGGGGTTGGAGATCAGCGACTTCCTCCCCGAGATCGCTCGCCACGCGGACGAACTGTGCGTATTGAGAAGCTGTCACGGCGACAGCGTGAATCATCCGCAGTCGGTCTATCAGATGAATACCGGGAGTATTCTGATGGGTCGGCCGAGCCTCGGCAGTTGGGTGGCCTATGGCTTGGGGACCGAGAACCAGAACCTGCCCGCCTTCGTCGTCCTCCCCGATCCCGGTGGCGGCATCAAAGGAGGCCCGCCCGCATGGGGCAGCGGCTATCTCCCCGCCAGCTTTCAGGGGACCACCGTTCGTCCGGGCAACGCGCCGATCCTCAATCTGAATCGCCCGAGCAGCCTGACCGAATCGCAGCAGCGCCGCGTGTTGGACCTCGCGCAGCAACTCAATCGCAAACACTGGCACGAGCACGGCGAGACCGATGAGTTCTCGGCCCGTATCGCGTCGTATGAACTCGCCTACCGCATGCAGTCCGCCGCGCCCGAGGCGGTCGATCTGACGCAGGAAACGGCGGAGACTCAGGCACTGTATGGCCTGCACGACACGAAGACCGCCGAGTTCGGCACGCGCTGTCTGCTCGCGCGGCGCCTGTTGGAGCGAGGCGTCCGGTTCGTGCAGCTTTACTCGGGCGACACGAACGGCTGGGACGCTCACACCGACGTGCTGAGCAATCACACCGAGATGAGCCGCCGCACCGACGGCCCCGTCGCCGCCTTACTAACCGATTTGAAGCGCCGCGGCCTGTGGGACGACACGCTGGTCATCTGGGGCGGCGAGTTCGGCCGCATGCCGATGAGCGAACAGGGCAAGGGCCGCGACCATAACCCGTGGGGCTACTCCGTCTGGCTGGCGGGAGGCGCGGTGAAGGGCGGCCTGGCCCACGGCACCACCGACGACTTCGG
>JAYVOX010000023.1:0-10569 GCA_043757695.1 Schlesneria sp. | reverse complement strand
TCAAGGCGAAGGTGAATGTTGAGACGCTCGTCGTCGATGCCTCGCAAGAGGATCAGTTGCTGGCGGCGATGAGCGGCCAGACGGTCGTGATCTCGGCGTTGACCTTCAGTCTGAATCCAGCCGTGGCCCGCGCGGCACTCGCGGCGGGAGCGAGCTACTTCGATCTGACCGAAGATGTCGAGACCACCAGTGCGGTGCGTGCGTTGTCCGCCTCCGCCAAGCCGGGACAAATCTTCATGCCGCAGTGCGGGCTGGCTCCCGGTTTCGTCGGCATCGCCGCGCATCATCTGGCTCAGAAATTCGACTCGCTCGACTCGTTGCTGCTGCGTGTAGGCGCACTCCCCGAGTTCCCCACGAACTCACTCAAGTACAACCTCACGTGGTCCACCGATGGCCTGATCAACGAATACTGCAACCCGTGCGATGTCATTCATCAGGGGAAGCGGCAAGAGGTCTGGCCGTTGGAAGGGTTCGAGCATCTCTCGATCGACGGCGTCGAGTATGAAGCGTTCTCGACCTCGGGGGGCCTCGGCACCTTGTGCGAAACGTTTGAAGGTCGCGTGCGCGAGCTGAACTACAAGACGATCCGCTACATGGGCCATCGCGAGCGGATGTTGTTCCTGCTGGATGAACTCCGCCTGCGCGATCGCCGCCAACTGCTAAAAGAGATTCTGGAGAACGCCGTCCCGCGCACGTTGCAGGATGTCGTCGTGATCTTCTGCACCGCGACCGGTCAGCGCGACGGCCAGATGGTCCAGCTCTGGGACGCGCGCAAGGTCTATCACCAAAAACATGGCGACGATGTCTGGAGTGCAATCCAAATCACAACGGCCGCCGCGATGTGTGCCTCGGTCGATCTCCACATTCACGGCCATCTCCCCACGACCGGCTTCGTCCGGCAAGAGCAAGTGGACTTCGACACGTTCCTCGCCAACCGCTTCGGCCAACACTTCGTCGGGCCTGGAGTGAGAATGAACGGGCAATAGAGAGTGGAGAGTGGGTGGGAAGTGAGAAGTCTGTGAAGGGCACCGTCGTTCATGGGTGGTCACAACAATTACGATGAGGTTGCGTCGAGTCGCGCAGCGACGAAAGCAAATCGTCGTGGGTGGCTCACTCACGAAATCAGACAGCGCAACACGACGACTTGAGCTGCGACGTACCCTTACGTCACTCGGATCGGCACGAGTCATCGTGTTTCTGCCCCGTTTGACGTACCGAGGGTAGGTGGTCACGATGGTCACCCACGATTGATTGTCTCGCCTTGAGCCATCGAGCAACTTCTGCATGACTGACATCGACAAGACCTCACTCACCGAGCGGGACATTTGCACGAAATTCATCAACCCCGCGCTGGAAGCGGCCGGTTGGGATTTGATGCACCAGATTCGCGAGCAATACTACTTCACCGACGGCCGGGTCTTGGTTCGCGGCAAAACGGTGAAGCGTGGCAACCGCAAATTCGCCGACTATCTGCTACTCCACAAGCCGAACGTCCCGCTCGCGATCATTGAGGCGAAGGACAACAACCACAGCATCGGCAGTGGGATACAACAGGGACTGGACTACGCCAAGACGCTCGACATCTCCTTTGTCTTCAGTACCAACGGCGATGGATTTCTCTTCCACGATCGGGTTGCTGCCGGTCCTGATCGTGGTCGATGTGGTTGTCGATCACTTGTCCACAATCTTTGAAACGATGTATCGCCTTGACTTCAAGTCAGCGAGATGACCATAAGTAGCGTTGAGTGGGGGTTCTCGCGATACGGTGAAGCATGAAAGCCATAATGCCAACGAAGTCTGACTCGCGAATGCGGTACAAGACCGTCAGCCAGGAAAAGGCCGATGGTGCGACATACACGCCTCGGTTGCTGGCGGATTTTGTGGCGGCGCAGATCGTGCTTCAGGCCAGTACGTCGCCCGGCGATGGACCGCTCCGAGTCTTGGACCCGGCTGTCGGCGATGGCGAGTTGCTGCTGAGCTTGCTGCAACAATTGGATGATGCCGTGCTCCAGCGTGTTGAAGTGCATGGCTTCGACACCAATGCCGACGCCCTCGATCAGGCGGCGGCTCGGTTGAGCCAGTTGTTTCCCGATGTGACCTTTCACTTCACGCACGAAAGCTTTCTGGAGCATGTGCTCGAGAACTACGGCGTTGATAACAACAGCAGTTTGTTTCCCGTTACTTCGGGCGAGAGCTTTGATTTCGTGATCGCGAATCCGCCATATGTTCGCACGCAAATCATGGGAGCGGATCAAGCTCGTGAGTTGGCGCGGCAGTTCGGGCTTTCGGGACGAGTCGATCTTTATCAAGCGTTTCTCATCGGCATGGCTCAGGTGATGCGACAGGGAGCCATCGCGGGGATCATCGTGTCGAATCGTTTCATGACGACGAAGTCCGGCAGCGCTGTCCGACAGGCGATTCAGAAGTGTTTTCATATCCGGCATGTGTGGGACTTGGGCGATTCCAAACTGTTCGATGCCGCCGTCTTGCCTGCCGTGTTGCTGTTGGAGAAGCGGCTCGGTCGAGACTCCGAGCCGTCTGGATTCACCTCCCTCTACGAGACGACAGACGCGGCGACACAACGAGCCACGAACGTCATCACCGCATTGAGTCACACCGGCACGATCGAGATCGACGACGGCCGCCGCTTCGCCGTGAAGCAAGGGCACCTCACGAAGACCAACGAGAGTGACGCAGTTTGGCGTGTCGCGTGTGACGTGAGCGATTCGTGGCTCGATCAAGTGCTGTCACGCACTTGGGGCACGTTTCGCGACATCGGCAAAGTCCGAGTCGGCGTGAAGACGTGTGCCGACAAAGTTTTCATCCGCCGCGATTGGTCGAGCCTGCCACCGACCGAGCGTCCGGAGTTGTTGCGTCCGTTGATCACGCATCACACCGCGCGGTGTTTTCGCGCGGAGGCGACTGACACACCGTGGCAGATTCTTTACCCACACGAGTCCGTCGCTGACGGGCGGCGCGCGATCGACCTCGCCAAATATCCGCAGTCGCTGCGATATCTCGAACAGCATCGCAGCGTTTTGGAAGACCGCAAGTATGTGCTCGATGCCGGTCGTCAATGGTTTGAGATTTGGGTTCCGCAAGACCCGCGACGTTGGGCGGAACCGAAGCTCGTGTTTCGCGACATCTCCGAAAAGCCGACGTTCTGGATCGACACCGAAGGGAGCATCGTCAACGGAGACTGCTACTGGCTGGCGTGCGACGAACGCGCGAACAACGACTTACTTTGGTTGGCCTGTGCCGTCGCCAATTCAACCTTCATCGAAGCGTTCTACGATCATCGCTTTAACAACAAGCTCTATTCCGGCCGCCGTCGATTCATCACGCAGTACGTCGAACAGTTCCCGCTGCCGAACCCGGAACTCGCCGAAAGCCGACGCATTGTGGACGCGGCGAAGCAACTGTTTGAACGGGCCGATCATCCGGAGACGGTCGCACTGCGGCGCGATCTCGATCGACTCATTTGGTCGGCATTCGGATTACCGATCAAAGAAATCGCCGGGTAGCGGAATCTGTAGCTTCTTGTTCAAGACCTTGCCTTGAAACTGCGGGAACCTCGCAAAGAACGCCTCGCCCGTCGTCAGAAATAAATGCGTCGGCGAGATACGGTCCCCTATTTTGACGGCGTAGAAGACGGCGTAACGGACATCGCAGTGACGAATCTGTACGTCATCGATCATCGGAATGCCGAGTGGGTCGAGACTCGACGGCAGCACAAGTCCCAAGTCGATCGTGGGGGCGGTTTGCAGCTTCACTTCGAGTAACTGATGACGCACGTCGGGGAATTGGCCGTCGTCTTGATACGTCCGATAGCCCAGACTCTTGCAGACCAGCCGATGCAGTTCCGCCCCGCGATTGCGCTCTTGGTCGTGACCTCGATCGACGAAACTCTGGCCGAGAAGCGGAATGAGTGCTTCAAAGAGACTCTGAATCGCGAGTAGTTCTTGCGATGCAGGATCATCGGTTGGTGAAGCGATTGCTGAGAGGTCCACGATTGCCGAAGTGATCGGACGTAAGCGGTTCGTGTCTTCCGCAGCGATCAACTCGGCAGCCGCCGAGCCAGGAATGCATCTCGCTTGATACTTCTGCGTGAGTGTGCCTGTCGTATCCAGCAGAGCCAGCCGGTCGCCGCTGACCACTTTGACGCGCGTGATCTCATCGTCCGGCGAGACGCGAATCAGAACGTAACGGCGTGTTGGAGAGAGTTCCTCATTCCAGACTTGCAGGTTGTTGGACTTCTGCACGTAGGTGTCGAAGAGCTGTCCCGGAAATCGCGGTTTCGTTTTTTGAAAACTGCTCGGCACCGGGTAGCCCAATGATCGGCAGACATGCTCTTTGACAACTTTCGATCGAGTCCGCAGCGGCAACCCGGCCAACGAAATGCCGCGAAGTGTCGCATCAAGGATCGCTTCGAGTTCCACCGTCGGAATCCAAAGCTTGGGCTCGCCAATCACAACGGGATCGTAAATCGTGAGTCCCGATTTGCGGATGTTCTCCGCGTATTGCGGCGTCGCGCGGCGTTTCTTAGCGCCCATGTTTGGAGCTTTTCTTCGTGAGCAGTTCGGGAACCGCAATCCCCAGAACCGTTGCGAAGACTTCCAGAGTGCTCAGCGTGACGTTTCTCTCACAACGCTCGACTGAGCCGACATAGGTGCGATGCAAGCCGCACTGATCCGCGAAGTCTTCTTGCGAAAGACCATGCTCACGCCGGTACTCGCGAATGTTGTCAGCCAGTATCTGAATCAATTTGTCACTCGGCTGACGCAGAGTTTTTGCCGTCGCCATGTCAGTCCTCCCAGCGTCTCGATTGCGGTCAGGTACTTGACGCAAAAGACGCTGATGAATCGACAGACTACGAGTAGCATTGCGACCACTCGAAGGACCGGCACGTCTTCGGCGACCTGTACGAGCAGATTCTCAAAGACCTGCAATCGGCGGGCAACGCGGGGGAATACTACACGCCGCGAGCCGTCACGCAGTTCATGGTCGATCTGGTCAACCCGCGTTTAGGCGAGACGCTGCTCGACCCCGCGTGCGGCACGGGCGGTTTCCTGACGTGTGCCATCGAGCATCTGCGTCAGCAAGCGAAAACTCCGGCGGATGAAGAGTTGCTGCAACGAACGGTGCGCGGCGTCGAGAAGAAGTCGCTGCCGCATTTGTTGTGCGTGACCAACATGCTGCTGCACGGCATCGACACGCCGACGAACATCCGGCACGACAACACGCTGGCTCGGCCGTTGCGAGACTACGGCCCGAAGGACCGCGTCGATTGCATCATCACCAACCCACCGTTCGGCGGCATGGAAGAGGACGGCATCGAAGACAATTTCCCCTCCACCTTCCGCACGAAGGAAACCGCCGACCTGTTTCTGGTGCTGATCCTGAACCTGCTCAAGCCCGGTGGCCGAGCCGCCATCGTGTTGCCGGACGGCACGCTGTTCGGCGAGGGCGTGAAGACCCGCATCAAGGAAAAGCTGCTGACCGAGTGCAACCTGCACACGGTCGTCAGGCTCCCCAACGGCGTCTTCGCTCCGTACACGGGCATCAAGACAAATCTACTGTTCTTCACCAAGGGCGAGCCAACCAAACAGGTCGTACCCTTTGTCTGCGATCACGGTCGCGAACGGCAGGCCGTCGATCAGCGGTTTCGCCTGCGTCACATCGGACGCCTGACCCGGCGTCAGGATCAGCCTGACCGGCAGTCCCAGCCCGTTCACTGCGGCGTGGATCTTGGTGCCGAACCCGCCTCGGCTGCGGCCCAACTGCTGATCGGCCTGGCCTCCGGTGCCGTCCGCTTTTTTTTGGCTCCCGCGGCACAGGGGTGGGCTCGAATCACGGTCGAATCGAGGATCAGCCACTCCACATCGGGGTCTTGCAACACTTCAAACACCGCGATCCAGACGCCGTTCCGCGTCCAGCGGTCGAACCGCCTCCAGATGGAGTTCCCGTTGCCGAAACGCTCGGGCAAGTCGCGCCACGGGGCACCGGTTCGAGCAATCCACAGCACGGCGTCGAAGAACAGGCGGTTGCCTCTGCTCACCCGGCTAGGTTCCCCCGCGCGAACGGGAAAAAGAGACTCGATACGAACCCAATCCGCATCCGAAATCGCGTGGCGACACAGCATGGAAAGCCTTCCTTGCCATGAGCGCAAAGCCGACCATTACTCCAAAACCATCGCCAATGTCCACACGACCTAGTTGCTAGTGAGGCTTCTGCGGCCAAGCCCGTCACACGATTGGTTGTGACTTGATACGAATTATGCACCAGCACGCCGCCGTCGCCGACATAGTAGACGTGGTGGCCGTCGACTTCGAGGTTGTAGACGGTGACGGGTTCGGCGAGGTGGCGTTGGGCGAGGGACGTGACCGTCGTCAGCGAGTCGTTGGCTCGGCGCAGGCGTTCGCCTCGGCGGAGTTCATCGGCGCGGACGAACGTCTGGCGGTCTTCGCTCCAGAACGGGTGGTTGCCGGTGGTGCCGATCAGCGTCGGTTCGCCCGCGATCTGCACGTCGTAGATGTCGCGTGAGCAGTGGCGGAAGACGGCCGTCACCAGGCGGCGACCGGTGCCGTCGTCGGGTTCCGCCTGCGGGCAGGGGGGGATCGACAGAATCGTCGCCGCGCCGCTGACGCCGAACTCCGACAGCTCCACCTCCACCGTGCGACCGATTAGGAACCGTTCGGCCTGCAAGACCGCTTCGTCGTGGGTGATCTCCGCAAGCGGCGCGTCCACGTTCTCGGCGAACAGGGCCGAGGCGGGGGCCGCTTCAATCTCCTCATCGGTCAGAGCGGCGAGCCGTTCCAGCACGGCGGCGGCGAACAACTCGGGCAGAGACTCGACGCGGTCCCACTCGACAAACGATCCGTCCGGCTTTTTCTCGTTCCCAAGCTCCGGCTTGGGAACGGCCGCGAAAGCTTCTGCTTGTCGCGATGGGCTTCGTGGCGAACTGCGAAGAGGAGACCTGCGGTCGGCCGTTTCGGCGGGGGCGAGAGACCCGCGCCGAACGGCTGGCCCGCGAACGAAGGTCAAAGACTTCCGAAGTCTATTGCCGCTCGCAGGTCTGGCATGACATGACATGCGGCGCACGAAAGTCAGACGGGCAAGAGTGCCCATCCTACGGGTCAGCGGCTACGGAATCGGGGCGAGTTTCGTCGATCCGACGAACGAGGCAATGCGAATAAGTCGTCATCACGCTCCCCGTGATGAGCCTTTCGTGAAGCGGCGTGATGCCAATTCGCGGCTCGCAACTGGCAAGGCTCATCACGCGGAGCGTGACGGCTACTTTGCCGGAGAAGGCCCGCTGCTACTCACCGTTGTTGTGCTGGTCGAGAAATCGAAGTCGACGCCGATTCGCTCGAAGGGTTTCTTGAGTTCTGTGGCCTCGGCGGCGGAGAGGGGCTCGATCTGCTGAATCTGATCCCGAGAGAGTGTCTTCGGCGCGGGTTCCTCTTGTCCGCCAACGCCGGTGTTCTTGACGAGGCGGCTGAGATAGGGAACTTTGCGAAGCACTGATGTCGATTCGTTCCGGCCATGCATTGACACCTCGGCCAGCGTCAGGGAATCGTCGTCGGCCTTCTGAAGCCGACCGACGTATTCAGTCCGGGATACATGGGATCCACTTTTCACATCATGGAGCCTCACTCGATACCACTGACCCGGTTGAAGCAAACGGAGTTTATTGGCCGTCACGCGCCGAGTCGGTTGTGAAGACTGTATTTGTTCCGGGAACAGTGAGCATCCTGTCAGCAGACAGAGCATGAGACCGGTGAACAGAACTCGCAGCATGGCTCGACTCCACGCGGTCACAGTGAGACGTTTAGCCGCAATGCCAACGGCGTGCGCGCGATCAACGGTTGGCCCACATTCGCTCCCACGCCGCTGGCGTTGGGGCTAAACGTGGAAATGTCCTCTTGCCTGCTCGACGAAGATTCAAAACTGATGCCGATTCATTCGCGTGGTTGATTAATCTCGGCGATCCATTCTGCCACCTCGTCCGCAGGAATTTGACGGACTTTCTCAATCTGTGAGCGTGGCAGCTTCAATTCGGAGGATGTCTCGATGGCAACCGCACCCCTCGCCGCCGCCGACACGCACTGAGTCGTGACATCGGTCAACGTAATGGAATCTCCATCCATTTGCTGGACTAGCCCAAAGTGCATTTTCAGGGTTCTTGAGGATCCCTGCCGCACCCACGGCGTGAAGACGAAATACCACTGGCCGGCTTGCATCTCGCGGATTTCGATTCGCCTCCGAACAAGACCCTCTTCATGTTGTGGCTGTGGTATCAGGAAGCTGGTGTCCGCGCGGCGATGTTCTAATGCGGCGATCTGAGCGTTCTCGCTGGTGGGGTCGATGTTCGCGGGGAGTTCAAATGTCTGGTCCATCATTTCGTCGTAACGTCGAAACTTATCCGCTTCCTCGGCGGAGATCGGTTGGACCCACATCGCTTGTGTTCGGCGGACGGTCACGGGACCAGACTTGTTCTTGCAAGTCTCCCAGCCGTTCTCGAAGGACGAACCAACGAGGGGCAAATGGCGCATGGCCGATGTCGAATCGAAGAGAGTGCATTTCGTGACATCGGTCAGCGAGAGCGAATTCTCGTCACACTCCTGAAGTCGTCCCACGTATCCGTTATGGAAGATGCCACGGACGAAGAGAGATCGTCCATCCCTTTCCGGAAGACGAACCTGATACCACTCACCCGGCACGAGCAATTGCATTTCCTGCGCGGAAACCGGGGTGGTGTCGTAGTTCGGAAATCCTAGAGATGATGTCTCCTGACGTGGAAACACGGCACAGCCGGTCAGCAGGCTGAGAACCAGGCCCAGAGAAATCGCTCGCCACATGGCGGTTCCTCACCGCAGGAGTGAAGTCCGGGGTACTTGTCGAATTTAGCCGTCGTCAGCAAAAACAGCCCGGCTGCTTCAAGCAGCCGGGCTGTTGTGTGTCCATCGTGGATCAGGCCGCGCGTTGTTCGGACTCGGGGGCGTCGGCGCTGGGCGCGAAGATCGTGGGCGTCCAGCCTTTGAGGTTCGAGCCGGGTCCGCCTCGTGGGGGATAGCCGTACTCGCGGAGCTTGCCCGACAGAGTGCGGATGCCGATTTGCAGGGCCTTTGCCGTTTTTTCGCGATTGCCCGCGAAGCGATTGAACGTCGCTTCGATCAGCTTGCGTTCCATCTCGGCGAGCGTCAGTCCGGGCAGCGCGTCGGCCGCTTCTTCTGTGATGTCGCGCGGCGTGAGCCACGCTTCGATCATCGAGCCGTTGAGCTTCGTGCCCCAGTCGAGGGCACAGGCTCGCTCGATGACGTTTTCCAATTCGCGAACGTTGCCGGGCCAGTCGTGCTTTTGCAGCAGATGCAGCGCATCGACCGTCAATGAGCGTGGCGGCTTCCCTTCTCGCCCGGAGACGCGACGCAGGAAGTGTTCGGTCAGCGGGGCGATGTCATCTTTGCGAGACCGCAGCGTAGGCAGTTCGATCGCACACTGCGTGACGGCTTCATGCAGATCGCGTCGGAAGAGGCCCTTCACAACGAGGGCCGCCAGATCGGCGTGCGTGCCGAACACGAAGCGGACATCGAAGCGAACTCGTTCGCCCGACTGCGGGTGTTCAAACCGTTGGTCACGGATCAGAGCGACCAAGACCTTCTGAACGGGGAGTGCCATGAACTGCACTTGTTCGAGCAGCAGCGTCCCACCGTCAGCCAACTCCAATCGGCCGGCGTGACGTTGTTGCTGGCCGAACTGTCCCGCGACACTTTCACCGAACAGTTCTTGTTCGAGCGTTTCGGCCGACAGGACGCTGCAATCGAGTTTGACGAACGGCCGATGGGCGCGCGGACTGGAATCGTGAATGGCCTGCGCCACCAGGTCGATTCCCGAACCCGGCTCTCCGTGCAGCAGCGCACAATCAGTTTGTTCACCGGCCGCTTGAACCTTTTGACGCAGCGTGTGCATGGCGGAACTGTGTCCCACCATCTCACGCAGGTTGCGGTTGTTGAGCTGTCGCTTGAGGCGGCGGTTCTCACCCTGCAACCGCGACTTGTTCACGGATGCCGTGATCGCGAGCGCAAAGTATTCGGGCGTGTATGGCTGGTGCAACAGGTCGATCCCGTTGGCCGCGGGGAACAGGCGTGGGCCTTCACCGCAGGGCGTGCCAATCAGACAGAGCGGCTGCGTGGCGAGTCCCTTCTGCTGAATCAGACCGGCCAAGGCACCCACCGTTTCACCGGGGGGAAGCGTGCCGATCAGACAGGCTTCACTGACATGGGCGGTCAGGGCATGAGCGGCCGCATCGTGCGAAGAGACCACGCGACAGGTCTGACCGGAGGCGATGACATCGCGTTCCAATCGTTGTGCTTCATCGAGATCGCACGAGACGATCAGGATGTTGGGTGGTGTCTCCACAGTCGGTGCGCTGGCGGCCGCGCGCTGAGGAAACGGAATCACATCGGGTTCGGCGAACGACATAAAGTCACCGTGATCTGGAGGAACGACGGAGTGAAGGGCGCGTACGGCGGACGCTCCGCCGAACGCGAGTTCTTCGGTGACAGCGGC
>JAYVOX010000022.1:0-2862 GCA_043757695.1 Schlesneria sp. | reverse complement strand
ACTGTCTTGCCGAGGTACTTCCCTTCGCGTTCCTTCTTGATGACGTTCAGGTAGATGCGGCCCGACGTGTAGTTGGATTGGCGCGACAGCGGGCTGTTTGTGAACCGCTCGTAGTGCCCGAGGTCGAGGTCCGTCTCGGCACCGTCATCGAGTACGTAGACCTCACCGTGTTGGAACGGACTCATCGTGCCAGGATCGACGTTGATGTACGGGTCGAGCTTCTGCATCCGCACCCGGAGGCCACGCTTTTCCAGAATTGTTCCGATCGACGCCGAAGTCAGCCCCTTGCCGAGCGAACTCACCACACCACCGGTCACAAAAATATGCTTGGTCATAAGAACTTTTCAGTGAGAGAAACCCGTCAGGATTCGCACATCAATACGTGGCAGTGGTAGCCGAACTCGTGAGAGTTCGGATTGAAGTCTCACGACTTCAGCTACGCCAGTTATTCCTGCGCGAGTCGTCAGCTCAATTCAAGTCGGCAAGCACTTTTTCGTGTGCGGCGATCAGTTTTCAGCGTTCCGAAGAGCGTTGTCGCTCGACGAACCGAGCATAGTCCTCGGGCGTATCGATGCCAACCGAGTGATGTTCGACCACGGCAACTTGGATACGTGCCCCTGCTTCTAACGCTCGGAGTTGTTCGAGCTTCTCCAACTGTTCGAGCCGCGATGGAGGGAGCCGCGTCAGTTGGTGCAGGAACTCGGCTCGGTAAGCGTAGATGCCGAGATGCAGTAGCCACGGATGATCGCTCGCCAAAACTTCGCTTGGTTCGCGGTCGCGACAAAACGGAATGGCCGCCCGGCTGAAGTAGAGGGCGCGACCGTCGCCCGCCACGACCACCTTTACGCACGACGACGCTTGCACCTGTTCGAGGCTGGTCATCGGCGTCGCGAGCGTCGCCATCTGTGCATCGGGACAATCGACGAGCGCTTGCACGACGGCATCAATGTTGGCGGGATCGATCTCCGGTTCATCGCCTTGAATGTTGACGAAGACCTCGCCATCGGGACAACACCGCCGCGCGACCTCCGCGATCCGATCGGTACCGCTCGGATGTTCGCCCGTCAATTCGCAACGGCCGCCGAATGAGGACACGACTGGCACGAATTCATCGCTGTCGGCAGCGACGATGAGCTGTTTGAAACTCGTCGCGCGGGAAGCGGCGCGCCACGTGTACTCGATCACGGTTCGACCGGTCTCGGCCAAGAGCAACTTGCGCGGCAGTCGCGTCGATTGCAGCCGCGCGGGAATGATTCCGTAAACGTTCATGGGCACCTCCGTGTTGTTCACTCTGCCATCTCGTACCGCTCCGTCAGGCCCGTAGATCGCGTTCCCAACGGCACAGCTTGAGGATGACCGCGGGGCGAAGCCTCGTCAATTCGCGTGAGTCCTCGCTGGCAATCGGTTCTGGGTTCGCTCACGATGCGACGAAGTGAGGCCGAGCAACAGCGACGATTTCTATACTCGACTTTTGCCATTCCATTTGGACTGCGGCAATTGATTGCCGCTTTCCTTTCTCGTTTCGTTTGAGTTTTTGAAGGACTGGTCCAGTGCCAGGGTATTCATAAATGTGGTGAAAAGCAGAGAAAAGAAAGCGGTGATGAATCCCCGCAGTCCAAAGGTGGCAAAAGTCGAGCTATAGTCGTGTTCATAAAAGGATGACCGGATGGCGGTGACGCACGAATCGTTCAGCGGCGATGGTGAGAACAGCGAAGAAACCGCTCGCGGGCCATTGCGGTCGGCTCGCGGGCTGATCGTGCTGGTCGCGTTTGCGCTGCACGCCGCCGCATTGTTCAACGCGGAGCCGCTTCAAAGCGCGAACGATCGGTCGCGCTGGTGTACGGTCTGGTCACTCGTCGAACGTGGCACCTTTCAAATTGATGAGATTCGCCAGCAGCCGGGTTGGGATTCGATTGACATCATCCATGACGACGGCCACTTCTATTCGACGAAGCCGCCGCTGCTGACGGTGATCGTGGCGGGGCTGACTTGGTGCGTCACACGCGTTACCGGCTGGACGCTCTTGGCAGACACTCACGCCGTCACGACGACGGTGCTGCTGATCGTCAATCTGTTGCCCTTCTGGCTCTCGCTGTGGTTGCTGGACGCGCTGCTGGCGCGGCACGCTCGCACGAACTGGTGCCGAGCCTTCGTGCTGATGACGGCCGCGTTTGGGACGCTGCTCACGCCGTTTTTAATGACGCTCAACAACCACTCGGTCGCGGCGGCGGGAGTGACGCTGACGCTGTTCTCCTTGATGAGGTTGCTGTCGGATGAAGTGCCGCGCGGTCACATGTTCGCGCTGTGTGGCTTCGCGGTGGCGTGGACTTGCGCGAATGAGCTTCCCGCAGCGGCACTCGGCCTGGTCACGCTCCTGCTCGCGTGGAGGAAGTCGCCGCAGCAGACCGTTCGCTGGTATTTGCCCGCCGCAATGATCCCCGTGATCGCACTGGTCGCGACGAACATCCTCGCGACCGGAAGTTGGCAGCCGACCTACGCGGGCTACGGTTCGTCGAAATACAACTTCGTGATTGAGGGGGTGCCGAGCTATTGGATGAACCCGCAAGGTGTCGATCGCAACCTCGACTCGCCACTGATGTACTTCGTTCACTGCACGGTCGGACATCACGGCATCTGGTCGCTGTCGCCGGTCTTCCTGCTGGCCATCGCCGGTTGGCTGATGGGTCACCGGGTGCGAGACCTCGCACTGCGCAGTGTGTTGCGAGGCGGAGCGGCTCTGACCGTGATCGTGATCGCGTTCTATCTGACACGCACGCAGAACTACAACTTTGGTGGAGTGAGCTGTGCTCTCCGATGGTCGCTGTGGCTGACGCCGCTCTGGCTGATGGCGTTGCTCCCCGC
>JAYVOX010000021.1:0-10613 GCA_043757695.1 Schlesneria sp. | reverse complement strand
CCTTGAGTCGCCACGGATGCGAGCACGTCCGTTTTGGAGGGCTTCACAATTTCGTCGGTCACGGGCGCGGCGACGACAAGGTTGTCGGAGATCGTCCGTTCCACCTCTTCCTGCGGGTTTCTCGCCAAGGAATTTGCGGCTTCTTGCGACGAAGCCAAGCTGCTGACGTTGGTGTCGCCGCCGACTTGATCGGTCATGGTCGCGTCGAACTTCAGCGCCGTCGGGTCTTGTTCTTCTTCAAGACTGCTGGTTACCTCGGTGAATTCTTGCAGCTTCACCGAAAACTTGACGAGCGCCAGCCCGCACAGCAGCAGCAGGTGAATCCCCAAGCTGACCGAAAATGCCGTGACCAATGCTTTGGGAAAGCGGCCGGTTTCGATCTCCATCTCCAGAGCTTCGGGCTGGTCCGCATTCAAATGGGCGCTCATGATCGACTCCTGACAGATTGGCTGCGGTCCGTGACTACCGAAGAAACGGGTCTTGCGGATCGTGCCACGGACACCAAATTTCATCCAAGACGCTATTCGTCCCGCAAATCGCGGGCGAGTCTACTGATTCAAACTAGGGCTTGCAAATCGCGGTTTCACGCCGCTGCGTGCCTGTCTAACTCTACATCGACAGTTTCACCGGGGTATCAGTACGAGTGCAATCGAACAGCTGATGACGCTGAACTCCGGCAATATCAGTGTCGTCCGAGCAATCTACCTGCTCAACGCGGAAAACGTTCGTGACTCCCTCTACAGTACGTCATGAATGTCTGGGGCGACCTGTTTTGCTGCGACACTGCAGGACGAGGGGATTTGATGCTGTGGGATGAAGTTGAAATTGAGACTGCGGGAAACAGGAGTCTGTTCGTGCGGGACTTTCGGCCGGACCCGCAGCACCTGTCGTCGCAACACGACTCGGACGGGGAGGCACCTTCAGCCGGACGGTCATCCCGAACACTCGTCTGGGTCCATGGTTTGGGCGAACACGGCGGGCGCTATCTGCATCTGTCGAAGTTTCTGACCGAGCGTGGTTGGCGAGTCCTGCTCATCGATCTACGCGGGCACGGGCGTTCGAGCGGTTCGAGAACTCACGTGCGGTCGTTCGACGAGTACGCAGCGGACGTGGCTGCGGTTTGGAATCGATTCGAGTTGGGGGTCGGTGGCGCGGTGCTGGGTGCTCACAGCATGGGTGGTCTGGTGGCGCTGAGGGCTGCGCAGATGAGAGCCGTTCAGCCGGAAGCTCTGGTGTTGACATCGCCGTTGCTCGGGGTGAAGGTGCATGTCAGCCCACTCAAACGGTGGCTCGGTCGTTGGCTGGTACAGGTTCATCCGGAAGCGAGGTTCCGGAATGGACTCGATGTTCGCAATATGACGCGCGACGAAGGCTTTGCTCGGGAGCGGCGCGCCGACCCCTTGATCGTGAAGACGGTCACGGCGAGTTGGTTTTTCGCGATGGAGGCGGCGTTGGCGGAAGTTCATCGCGACGCAAGTCAGATCACGGTGCCGATTCTTGCGTTGCAAGGACTCTCCGATCGGACCACGGACGGCGATCTCGTCGCGCGCTGGTTGGAGCAGACATCGGCTAAGACGAAGGAACTGATCGCACTCCCCGATCACGTTCACGAACTGCTGCACGAAGCCGACTGGTGCGATACGCTGACTCGAATCGTCGAGTGGCTGGAGAGTTTGAGGGCAGCTCGTGTCTAATGCGGCGATCCTTTCCGGACTGACTCACCACGAGTTTGCTCCACTGGCCGACATCAATCTTCCAGTCTGCACGAACGGCGCTTCTTAGCGAACCACCGATGGCAACAACTCCCCAGAACAATCTCACGTCAACCGGTCGTCCACTGCCGACGCGCGCGATCTTG
Organism: Schlesneria sp.; assembly: GCA_043757695.1. Lineage (GTDB taxonomy): Bacteria > Planctomycetota > Planctomycetia > Planctomycetales > Planctomycetaceae > Schlesneria. Next base: position 8,755 of record JAYVOX010000021.1, on the reverse strand, counting down.
CGCTGGATCGTGGGACTGATCGCGTTGTCCGTGGCCAGCGGTTTGGGTGTCGGTTACTTCGTAATGACCAATTTGACGGCAAGTTGGCTGGTGACGGAACACGTCGCCTTTCGCACGGTGGTCGTATTCATCGCGTTGATGGGTCTGACGCAGATCGGCTTGGCGATGTCCGCCACGCGCGGCGTGATGGCGACGCCGCGTTTCGGCAGTCACCGCGTCCTCATTCCCTCTGAAGGCTTCGCCTACTTGGGGATCATGTGCGTGCTGTTCACCGGTGCGATGCTGACGAAGCAGAACACGTTGCTGCTGGTGTTTGCGATGATGGCGGGGCCGTTCGTGGTGAATGGATCGCTGACGTTCGGCATGTTGAAGGCGACGCGGATCGCTCGCTCGGCCCCGCGCCGCGCGATGGCGGGTGAGCTGTTCGGGGTCGAGGTGTCGCTGACCAATCGGCATCCGCTACTCGCACTGTGGATGATGACGGTACGTGACGAAATCAGGCACGCGGCCGAAGCGTTGTCCGTGAATGTGTTGTTCGCGCGAGTGGCCCCGCGCGCCGTGCAGACCGGTCACTATCAGCTCCGACTGGCGCGACGCGGACGCTACCGACTGGGACCGCTGCTCGTGTCGTCGCGGTTTCCGCTGGGACTCGTCGAGCGGAGCCGTCAGTTTGCAGAACCGGGCGAAGTCCTCGTCTATCCGCGCATCGGCCGACTCAGTCCTGAGTGGAAGCGCCACTGGCTTGGTGCGGCGGAGTTGGTCGCGCAACCGCAACCGCGACAGGGCATCTTTCACGACGAGTTCCATCGGTTGCGTGAGTTCCGCACGGGAGACAACCCGCGCGACATTCACTGGCGCACGTCGGCGCGACGCGGCGAACTGATCCTGCGCGAGTACCAACAGAACCGCAGCCTCAATCTGGCTGTGATCGTCGATTTCTATCAGTCACGGCAAGATGGTTCTCGGACGCCCGCCGCGCTGAATCCGGTCACGGCGCGCGAGGACGACCATGAGTTGCTCGAACGCACGCTGAGCCTCGCACTGACGTTGATCGTCGAGCATGGGCGCGATTGCCGCGATGGCACGCTGTCATTCGCCGCAGCGGGCGCGACCTCGTTCCAGTGGGAAGGACAAAGCGTTTCGGCCAGTCTCGAATCGCTGTTTGACGGACTGGCCCTGCTGGAACCGGGAGCCGCTTCCGCGACGAACACCTTGCTGGATGAAACGCTGCTCCGAACAACAACCTCCACCCAGATCGTGCTGCTCACGACGCGGCCTGCGGAAGCGAGCGAGACCTTCGGACCAGCCGCTCGCAACCCGCGCGTTCACGTTGTGCGAATCGACAGCCTCGATCAGTTGGAGTCCAGCCTGCACTTTGATGACGACACGGCTGCACGTGGAGTTGAATAGGCGACCCTGCCCAGCTCGGGATACGACCTGCCGCCATGACGTGAGCCATGACCATGAATCTTGCCACCGCCTTCAAATTGAGCCTGTATGGCCTGACGGCTTTGGTCGGGTGGATACTGGGCGCGGCCGAAGACCGCAGTTGGCTGCCGTACTGTTCGCTGCCATTCGTGCTGCTCGGCTTCTGGTGGTGTGAGGTCTTCGGCAATGGGAGACCGCGCGTCGGAGCGAAGGGACAGGTCATCGAACCGCGCGGGATGTCCGATGCCTTGGCGAACGCCTGCGGTGTGATCGCCATCACGTTTGCCGGACGGGAGTTCATGACCGGCAATCACGAAGGGATGCTGTTGGCGGGGACGCATCTGCTGGTCTACCTCACGTGGATCGTGTCGCTCCAGCACAAGACGACCTACCGCTGCTGGCTGCTCTTGGCGCTGGGCGTGCTGCAAGTCGCCGTCGCGTCGGTGTTGTCTCCGGGAAGTTGGTTCGGAGCCTGTCTGGTCGGCTACATGTTTGCCGCCACGTGGACGCTGTCGGTCTTCTCGCTGTGCGTCACGGAAGCGCGGTTTACGGCGGCGCATCTCACCGGTGAGGCCCGCGTTTTCGTGAAGGCGATGGGACGCGGACTCGCGAGTACGGACGTTCGCGAATCGGACGCGCTCCTCAGTCAGGCCATCGGTTCAATTCAGCAACAGTCGCTGGTCCATTGGTGGTCGTGGCGCTTCATGTGGGGAGTGTTGTCGGCATCGACGGCCGGTCTGTTGGTCGGTTCTCTCTGCTTCGTGCTGATTCCGCGCACGTGGGTCGGCACACCGATGAGCTTCGACAACGATGCGGTCTTCAGTGCCACGCGACGTTCCATTTCGGGGTTCTCGTCCGATGTGCGTCTGGGCGACTTGGGGACAATTTTGGAGAGCGTCGAGCCGGTCCTCGAACTGCGGCTGACGTTCCCACGCACGGGCAATGTGATGTCACCTCAGGCCTACGCCGAACGGCTTGGTACCAGCGAGCCTCTGTTTCGCGGAGCCGTGCTGACCACTTATGTCGATAACCGCTGGCTGCCGGATCGACAGAGCGAATTGAATCAACAGGAGATCGCACCGACGCGCGAATTGACCAGCGTCCGGCAGGAGATTCGTCTCGAACCGATCTCGTCCGACATCCTGTTCTGCATGGGCCGGCCGACCCGATTGATCGACCAGGAAGGACGGTTCAGCGGTCGGTATCGACCGCTCAACGACCTCGTCTATCGCGGTCCCGGCTTCCCGCGCATCGGGGCCGTGCGCTACACGGTCGATTCGGAATTGCCGGCCGCTCATCAGGAAGCGCCAGCCGGGTTGGAGGTCACTCCCGAGATGTTCGCCAGATATGTGTCATCCGGTTATCTGCGGCACAACAGTGAGATTCCCAATCGCCTGATTCGACTGACCACGCTCGCCAGCAGGATTACCGGTGAGAAGTCGCGAGCGCTGAATCGCTCGCTCACCAGTCTGGAAGCGGCCCGCGCGTTGGAAGCGTATCTGAGAGATTCGGGCGAGTACGGGTACAGCCTGCAACTTTCGATTCAGGATGCTCAGATCGATCCGGTCGAGGACTTTCTGTTCAACCGCAAGGAAGGGCACTGCGAGTACTTTGCCTCCGCACTGGTCCTCATGCTCCGCTCCGTGGGCATCCCGGCACGACTCGTCACGGGCTTCAAGGGAGGCGTGATGCGCTCCGATGGAACGTTCGCGATTCAGCAACGATTCGCGCATGCGTGGGTTGAGGCGCTCATCGACCGCACGCATTGGATCACGCTCGACGCGACGCCAGCCAATGCACGCACGGCGAGTGTTGCCGATGTGGCCGCACGGCGCTCCGTGTGGACCGATGTCACGTCGCGCGTCTCCAGTATGTGGAGCGCCAATGTCGTCAACATCTCGCTCGACACGCAAGAGCAAGTCCTCTACGGCCCGGCGCGAGAACTTGCCGCGATGATTTGGGAGGGTCTGGTCTCGATCTGGCTCTCCCCCGAATCCAGTTTGGAATCGTTCGTGACGATGGCCCTCACGCCCAGCAACTGGCTCAGCTTTGGCGGCGCGGCAGTGATCTGGTTGGCCTTGTCGTCGCTGTGGTTTGTCCGACACCGACTGTTCGGCCTGCGACTCCGCTGGTCGAGCCAGCAACGTTCCTTGCGGCAGGCACAGCGACGTTGGATCGAGTTCTACGAACGATTCGTCCGCGTGATGAAGTCGCGCGGTTTGGTGCGCGATCCCTCGCAAACGCATCACGAGTTCTCCGTCCTCGCCGCAGACGTGCTCGCGCGAGAACTCCACGCGGCCCGCTTGGATGAAGCGCCGCTGGCCGTCTCCCGCTGCTTCAGTCGAGTCCGCTTCGGCAACGAACGCCTCTCCGATTCCGAGGCCCACGAAATCGACTCGCTCCTGACTCGCCTCGAAGTCGCTCTGGCACCCGTTCCAACAGAACTTTGAAGGACTCAGGATCGGCGCAGTATCGCGATTTGTAGGAGGGGCACTCTTGCCCGTTCCGTCTTCGTCCCAACGTGCAAGCCCACAAAACCGGACGGGCAAGAGTGCCCCTCCTACGTTCTCGTGTTGGACTCGGTTCTCAGCGACCGATCTCTAAGGCGAGCGGCATGTGTTGGCATACTCAGTCGTAGGATGGACGCCTCGTCCGTCCGTCACTTCCAGCGGCGACTCGGACGGACGAGGCGTCCATCCTACGGGTCAATCTTTTCTTGCCGCTCGCCTAAGAGACCTTGGGATCCAGGCGAACCACGGCCTTTTTTCCAGCCCACAGTAAAAGGCCCGGAAAGACGCTGATGAACTCGTCGTGGCTCATAATTCGAGTTCTGGTTTCACCGAGACACGCTCCACCTTGCACAATGAGTCGTCTCGCTTCCCCTTTTGTCAAACAAAGCCCCGACATATAGAGCAATTCAGCGGCGCGAATTTGGGGATTGCCGTGTTCGTCACGAACGCCGAAATCAACCCCAATTTGCTCTGGGCCAGGAGCGGTTGGGTGAATCTTGCGAACTTCAATTTCAGAGGGAAGCTCTTTATCACGCACTTCGCGCTGCCAGCGATCGGCGGCTTCATTCGCGGCATCGGCCGAGTGGTATCCGCCGATGACCGCCTGCGCCAGATGGACTTTCGCGGCCTTCGGATGCCCTGCGAGGATCGTCTCAACCTCAGCCAACGGGATCGCGGTGAGCAACTCGAAATACATTTTCATCACACGATCGGGCACCTGCATGAACTTCTTCATCATGTCGTAGGGCGACTCGGCGATGCCGATGTAGTTGCCGAGGCTCTTCCCCATGCGCCGCTCGCCGTCCAGCCCGACGAGGATCGGCGACATCACGCCGATCTGCTGCGGCAAGCCTTGGTCGCGTTGCAAATCGCGCGCGAGCATGAAGCTGTAAAGCTGCTCGGTCCCGCCGAGTTCAATGTCGGACTTGATCTCGACCGAGTCCCACGCCTGCATCATCGGATAGAGGCACTCGTGGAGAAAGATCGGCGTGCTGGCGGCATACCGCTTGGCAAAGTCGTCGCGTGTCAGTAGCTGCGCGACCGTCACTTTCCCGCACAGCGCGATGACATCGGCAAAGCTCATTTTGCCGAACCAGTCACCGTTCCGATGGACCTCGGCGCGAGACAGATCGATGACCTTGCCAACTTGATGGAGGTAGTCCTTCGCGTTCGCTTCGACTTCATCGGCGGTCAACTTCTTACTGCGCGCCTGATCGCGCCCGCTGGGGTCTCCCACCAGAGCCGTGTAGTTGCCAATGATGATGACCGCCTGATGGCCGAGTTCCTGGAACTGCCTCAACTTTCGCAGCGGCACGGTGTGACCGAGATGCACATCAATGCCCGTCGGATCGATGCCGTACTTGATGCGCAGCGGCTTCCCGGTCTCACGGCTCTGCGTCAGCTTCGCGGCCAATTCCTCTGCGGGCACGATCTTCTCGACACCACGCCGAATGAGGGCCAACTGTTCGTCAACGGGCAGAAAACTCATGGGCAATCAACTTTGAAATTGGGGCATCATCGCGTTCGGCGTGGGTCAACCGTGGTGTTCGGCGTGGGTCTTCTGACCCCGCACATCAACCCTGTTCGGCAACACGTCGCTACTCCACGGTCAGCAGCGACAGGGCGAGCATCGTAGCGTTGAACAGGCCGTGAATCACGACCACGGTGGCATAGTTGTGGCGTCGCTCGAAGACGCAGCCCAACACCAGTGACAGCGGCAGCAGCGCGGGGCCGTCCACGGGTCCATGGATCGCCGCGAACCCCACTGCGACGAGTGGAATCACGAACCAGGCGGGCAGGAACGTCCTCAGCCCCCCTTGCAGGATGACTCGGAAGATCAGCTCCTCTGACAGCGGCGCAATGACCACCGCAATGAACACCACTAACGCGATCGTGACCGGGTCCAGATTGTCCGACAGCAGTGTCAACAAGGGGTTCTGCGTGTCGCGTGTGCGAAACGGAGCCATCACCGCCATCGCGATGGACATCGGCAGAATTGCCAATTGAAAGCCGAACCAACCGTCGCTCAAAGCACGCGCCCACGGCCGCCACTTCAAACCAAACCGCCTCGACGCACGCCAGTCGTTCCCCAGCAATAAGGCGATCAGCAGCAAAGTCGTCCCGCCACTCAAGGCCACCACCAACCATAAGCCCGAGTGCGTGATCCCACTCGATTTGATCGCCCCTTCCGCCGCGAACTTCGATGCCAGATGCAGTCCCAGCCAGAGCCACGCCAACACCAGAGCCAACTGTTCGGAAGGGCCACGCCAATCCGCACGCGGCTCATCACAGCGGTCGATCCACGCTCGACCCTGCCAGCGCCGTCGCCAAACATTCACCCACGAAGAGACGCCGCCAACAAACAGTGAGATCAATATCCAAGCGGCCAACCAATGACGCGGATCAGTCGGAGAGAGAGGAGTCGGTGGCACTGTCAGTTCCTACTTCACGCAGCCGAAGGTGACACGTTTCGTGGCAGGCCGCGAGTGAGAGATCATGCCCCGTAGCGGCATTCACCCCCTCCCACGCTTTGCCGCTCGCCGCTGTCAGGCGCGCGGCAGGTGAGGATTTCCCGTAGACCGGACGCCTACGCCCGGTCTGTTTGAGCCGACCAGACATCGGCGTCCAACCCACGGCTGGTGTGCGAACTCCTGCCGGTTGCCTCAGAGAACAGCCTGAATATAAGTTCCCGCAATTATTCTGTTGATTCTTTGGGGGTTCGTCCTTCAACTCCGAGTTTCCCAGCCGCACCGTCTTCGGATCGCAGCCTACCACGCGAGCCACATATTCGATGCCGCCCTGTCCCAACTTCACCGCCTGCGACAGCCGCATACCACCGCCGATCACGCTCATTCAGCGACCCATACTTCCGCTGCATGATACGCTCGACATTCGCCGTGTAACCATCCAAGAAATAGACCGCGATCTCGGAACCCGCGAAGCTGGAGCTTCAAAAGCGTCGCTCCCAAGCCGGAGCTTAGGAACGAGAAAAAGTTCAGTCGCGGCGGGCGGGACATGGCATGGACTCGCATCAGGGGGCAACCGGTCAGGGCAGGGGTCAGGCACTTCGGTATTTCGGAATTGGCCGCACATACCGCTAAGCATCAGCACAGCCCATCCCGGCCAATTCCGAATTTCCGAAGTGCCTGACCCCGATCTTCATTCGGTTGAGGCCCTGCCTTCCGTCGTCGCGGGAACAATCAAAGAGTCTCGCCCCCTTTGACCTGTCCACTTTATGTCTCGGTGTCATTCGTTCCATCTTCATAGTGGTAATGTTCCAGACTGGCACTGGTAAATTTTTGTATGAACTCTCCAGACTTGTGATGTGGTTGGCATGGCGAGAAATACCCAGATGTAATTGCCCATTCGTAAACCCCACAATCGATGGGATAGCGAGTGAGAACCCCAGTGAGACAGTGTAAAGATATCCAGGCTTCGGCGGCTTCCTTTGTGGAAAACACTCCGGCAGGAAATTGTGACCTTGCTCCATTAAACACCCACATTCAGTCTGCTCCAAACAACGAATATTTGTTCGATTGGCTCGCCACCTGCGACCAGCACCAGCCGCAGACCGTAAAGCAAACGAGCATCGCCGCCGTGAGGGCTTGAGACGCCCAACGTCGCTTGGGCTTTTCCTTCACGGTTGAAGGCCGATCAGATTTGATCATTGGGTTCCCTGAACAGACCTGCCTCATCCGCCCGCTCGCTCAACTCCACCGGGGGTTCGCCCAAAGCGGCTCCAACCCCGGCCACCCTGCGGAGGTTTACTCGATCGTTCCGCGAAGCTTGGTTTCAACGTTACTCAATTGGTTATCACGTATCAGGTCGCGAAATCGTTCCGTGCAAAAGACGATGCCAATCTCGGCAATCACAAATACGTCGGGTAACGGACTGTTCGCACTCGTTTCAACGACAACGGGTGCGTTGGGTGCAATCTCCCAAGTTCGGAAACCGCAGACTTGGCACTCATTGAGAATTCGACGACCCGATTTTTCGATGTTGAGATGCGCCGTCATCGTTGGCTTGGCATACCAAATTGGCGGGGCGTTGACTTGAACGACTTTGCCTCCCTTTCGTGACGGCTTCGGTGGCCTTGCTTCGACAGGATAAAAGGATAATCCCGTGATTTCATTCTGCTCACAGAGCCGCTTGACACGATCGGAAACGGTTAGGTCGCCTGCACCCGGCCATGAAAAATCGCCAACAACCTGCAAACGCCCGCACCAGCGATCGCGATTCCATTCGATGACATACGGTGGTTCGAGATGCCCACCCGACATACCGCATCCTTTACATTTCGGGTGTCGAATCAGTGTCTCGATGGCACTGGCTCTCCAAAACTGTTCGCACAAGTACGCATTGCCCCTTATATGGTACAACTCTGTCATTTGCCAAAGTACTCCCACAGCATTCGAGATCGTGTATCCCAATAGTCTTGTGCAGTAAGCGGACGAGTGTCTGCGATCCTATCTAAACGATTTTGGAATTCCGTATTGTAACGTGGCATTCCACCATTATGTCCTCCTTGATGCGCGGACTGATGTTGTGCGCGATCAATAGCTATGCGATTTGGACTTCCTGCCACTCCACGAATATCTTGCTTGTTGATGTCCGATGGTGCGTCCTTGATGACCTGTTTCGGTGTTCCGTGGTGCATGTCGATTGGGCAGTTCGCATTATGCACCAACACCGGGACATTCGTGCCTTGTTGGTGGACATAGTAGGTGTGGAAGCCTTCGACTTGGAAGTTGAAGACGGGGATGCCTTCGGGGTGTTCTTCTCGTTTGGACAGGACGAGGGTTTGGCGTTCGCCGTTG
>JAYVOX010000020.1:0-2863 GCA_043757695.1 Schlesneria sp. | reverse complement strand
CGGCCGTCATCGACTGCAAGAACGCAATGTCATCGACGCACGTGGCCACGTTGGGAAAGAGGTCGCTCACCCAATGACCGCACTGGCCGTACTGCTTGAAGTTCCAACGCGGCTCGACGATGCGGCCCTCGTTCTTGTGACCGCCACGACCAAACGTTTTGACGGTGATCGTCTGGTTGTCTCGCCCCTTCATCGCGGGCTTGTAGTCAAACGTGTCGATGTGACTCGGCCCGCCGTACATGAACAGGAAGATCACGCTCTTGGCCTTGGGAACAAAGTGCGGCGGCTTCGGTGCCAACGGGTTCTGATGAGCCGTTCCCTCCGCAGCCAGCAGCCCCGACGAGCCGCCTCCCGCCGAAAAGAACCCGTCCCCTTGCAGCATCCCCGCCAAAGCAGTCCCGGCAAACCCGCCGCCCGCCTGCCACAAAAACTCACGCCGCGTGCGGCCACAGAAATTGGATGGTGTCATGATTCGTACTCTCATCGAAGAAGAAGAGGTTTGACCACGGATTTCACGGATGGGCACAGATAAGGCAGAAGAGTTGGTCCGCGTCTGTTGCCTTCGTCTTATCTGTGCCCATCCGTGTGATCTGTGGTTGAATTGTTTTCAATCGAGGTAAACAAACTCATTCAGGTTGAGGACCATCAGGCAGAAGCCGTTGAGGGCTTGGTCGGCGGTTTGGTTGTGCTGCTTTTGCAGGGCGTCGATCAGCTTGAGGCCGCGGGTGACGAGGGCTTTGTCTGGCTCGTGGCTCAGGGCGAGGCGGTAGGCGAGCGTCACTTGAGCCTCCACTTTGTCTCCCGCTTCTTTGCGGATGCGTTTGGCGAAATCGGCGGCCTGATCGTTGAGGAACTTGCCGTTGAGCATTCCCAGCGCCTGAGTGGGCTGAGTGGTCGTGAAGCGGGCCGCACAACTGCTGTCGGTGTCGGCGACATCGAAGTCGGCGAGGATCGGCAGCGCGAGCGACCGTTTCACTTGGACGTAGACGCTGCGCCGTGTCTGTTCTTCCGGGGGTGATGTCGGCCAACCCGAGCCGGGAGCCGATTGGCCCGCCTTCACCTCATCACTGATCTCCGGAAAGATGCCCGGTCCAAACATCTTGCCGTTCAATCGGCCGCTCAGGGTGAGGATCGAGTCGCGAATCTCTTCAGCAGTGAGCCGACGCATGTCATTGCGCCAGAAGAGTTGGTTGAGCGAGTCTTTGGCCAGCGCAGCGGGGTTGCCGTGAGACGACATGCGGTACGCGTTCGACATCATGATCAGCTTGTGCATCGGCTTCATGCGCCAGCCTTCCGCCACGAACTTCGCCGCGAGCCAATCGAGCAACTCGGGATGCGTGGGCGAATCGCCGAGCAGGCCGACGTTGTTGGGAGATCGGAAGAGGCCTCGACCAAAGTGATGTTGCCAGAGTCGATTGACCATCACTCGCGCGGTGAGGCGGTTGTCGGGGGAGGCAATCCAATTCGCGAGAGCCAGCCGCCGGCCGGACGACTTCGCACTGTCGGCCGGTTTCGGAATCGTGACGGGAGTACCACCACCAAGAACGGTGATGAACGCGGGGACAACCTTGTCGCCCTGTGTCTGCGGGTTGCCTCGTTTGAGGAGGAACGTCTCGGGCGGGTTGGGTCCGATTTCAGTGACGCACAGCGCGTAATCGGCTTCGACTTTGTTCCGCTTCAGTTCTTCAAGCTGCTTCATTAGCGAGACATATTCGTCGTGCTTGGCCTTGCCGAGCAGTTCCGGCCCTCGCTGCTTCATGAGCTGTGTGAAGTCCCGCTTCTTTGCGCGACGATTGCCGATTGGCTCGCCCTCTTCCGTGGTGGACGACAGGTAACGCTGCTCGAAGCCGGGACCGGACCATTTCACGAGCAGGCCCTTCGCGCCGGTGGGGCCTTGGAAGTAATCGACGCGGATCGGCAGACGGCCCTTCTTGAGCGTGGCCTTGCCGATTTTCGGACTGCCCGTGCCGTGAATGCCGTCGTGTTCGACGATCACCTTTCCATCAATCGCCAGACGCGAGCCGTCATCCGAGTCGAGTTCAAACGTGTACTCACCATCGGCGGGAACCTTCAGTGTGCCGACGAAGACGAAGCCGAATGAGTACTCGCGCGTGGCGGGCGAGATGTCGAAGAAGCCACTCTCCGCCTTGGCGACGGTCTCCGCCTTCAACTCGTCGAATTTGGGCAGCTTCTGCCACGAGTCGCGATAGAAGCGATATTCGAGTTCATCCATGTCGGGGTTGTCGGCTTGTTGCTCCGCCTTGGAGGCTTTGTCGCGGAACTCTTTCTCGATCGCCGTGATCGAGGCTTGCGTGGCGTTGAGCTTTTCCTGATGAGCTTTCAGTCGCACCTCATACGCTTCGCGAGCGGCATCGTTCTCGAAGACCGCTCGTTCGACGTTCGGGTTGGGGTTGCCGTTGGGCGTGATTCCCTGAAAGAACGCCAGCAGGCTGTAGTAGTCCTTCTGAGGGATCGGGTCGATCTTGTGATCGTGGCAGCGGGCGCAGTTGACCGTCAGTCCGAGAAACGCCTGACTGGTCGTTGAGATGATGTCGTCGAAGCCCTCGTACAGTGCGAGCAGCCGATCAGCAGGCTCATCGTCCCACAGACCGAGCCGGTAGAAGCCGGTGGCGATGATCGAGTCGCTCGTGACGTTCGGCAGTTCGTCCCCGGCAAGCTGCTCGCGGACAAACTGATCGTAGGGCTTGTCGCTGTTGAACGAGCGAATCACGTAGTCGCGATATCGCCACGCATTGAGCTTCGGCCCGTCTCGCTCGAAGCTGTTGGTGTCGGCGTAGCGCACGACATCCAGCCAGTGCCGCGCCCACTTCTCGCCGTAGTGCTGAGACTGAAGCAGCCGATC
>JAYVOX010000019.1:0-2869 GCA_043757695.1 Schlesneria sp. | reverse complement strand
AGTAGTTCATCCGGCGGAACTCATGTCGTTCTTCAGCGCCGCTCAACAGCGGATCACTCAACGCTTCGTCGAGACACGCCAGCGGTTCATCACGTGTCCATCGAGAATGTAACTCCGCTGGCGGACGGCTCTCGCTTGTCATCGCCTCCAGTCGGATGTCGTCGGATGCGATCGTGCGAAACTCATCGCTGTCGATGAACCGCACCTCATGCTGCAACAGAGTCTTCGCCAACCGTCGCAACGCCTGGCGTTCCTCTGTGGGGCAAGTCCCATGACCACCAATTGCCTGAATGAACATTGCACGTACCTGGCTGAGCCTGTTGCTTCGGTCGAAATACAAAACGTTCAAAACGTCCAAATCATAGTCGCGGCGCTTGAACGTTTCAACACAGGCGACAGATTTATGCGTCGCACGGCCGGAGGTGCCCGGAAGCCCAGGGATGCGCGCTGGCCCTGGCATTGAGGCGCTCGCTTCGCTTTTCTTGCTCCGTGTTGACAACCACGCGGCAAGGGAGTGCTAGTCGGGGTGGCTTTCACTTAGAAGAACCGCCCGTGTTTGCAATCGCTCGGACCCTCCGTGATGATGAGGGCCGACATCAGTTTCAATCTTCGGAGTCCCTCGCGTGACAGACGTTTCTTCTGCGGATGCCCAGCCAGTTCACAGTGACCTCGCCGCCGTTGAAAAGCTCGGCGCGGCGTACCGGCGGGTGGTCGATCAATTGGGCAAGGTCATCATCGGACAGCGAGTTGTCGTCGAAGAGCTGCTCGTGGCGATGCTGGCGGGCGGGCACGCGCTGCTCGTCGGCGTGCCGGGTCTGGCGAAGACCTTGATGGTGCGGACGCTGGCCGAGACGCTCGACATGTCGTTCAACCGCATCCAGTTCACACCCGACTTGATGCCCGCCGACATCACCGGAACGGAAGTCATCCAAGAGGACAAATCGTCGGGAACGCGCGAGTTCAAGTTCCTACCCGGCCCGGTCTTCACGAATGTGCTGCTGGCCGACGAAATCAACCGCACGCCGCCAAAGACTCAGGCCGCACTGCTCGAAGCGATGCAGGAACATCAGGTCACAGCGGGCGGCAAGCGACACAAGCTGCCGAACCCGTTCTTCGTCCTCGCCACGCAGAACCCGATCGAGCAGGAGGGAACCTACCCGCTTCCCGAAGCGCAGCTCGACCGGTTCATGTTTGAAATCCTCGTCCAGTACCCGTCCGAAGAGGAGGAGTTCGAGATCGTGCGACAGACGACCGTCAACACGATCCCGTCGGTCGAGAAGGTGCTCGGTTACGAAGAGTGGCTCGAATTGCAGAGTCTGGTCCGCCGAGTCCCCGTCGCCGATTCGGTCATTCGCTACGCGATGCAATTCGCGCGGCTGACTCGCAAGCAGGACGGAGCCACGAGTAACGCGAAGGTTCCCGATTTCGTGACGAAATACGTCAGTTGGGGTGCCGGCCCGCGAGCCAGCCAGTACCTGATCCTCGGTGCCAAGGCGCGAGCCATCCTGCACGGCCGCCCCTACGCGGGGATCGAAGACGTACAGTCGGTCGCCGCCCCCGTCCTGCGGCATCGCATCCTGACCAACTTCAACGCCGAAGCCGAGGGCGTCCGCCCGGACGACATCGTCCAGAAGCTGATCGACCTCATCCCCCCCGACGGCGCAGTGAGCCGTCTGTTACCGAAGGTCTTCAAGACGGCATGAGATTCGCGCCGTGAACCAACGGGTGGCAAGTATTGTCGAAGCGATTGAAGGAGACGCCATGCCTACCGAAACGATCACGATCGAAGTCGATTTGGAAACGGCGCGCGCCTTTCGAGCTGCCGGCGACGACAAGCGAAGATGCTGGAGTCTGTTGCTGGAGTTGCGGTTGACGGCCCAAGCAGCGAACGTTGTTGGAAGTCATGGACGACATGTCCGCGCAGGCACAACAGAATGGACTGACGCCGAAAACTTTGGAGTCGATCTTGAATGATCCAGAATGAGTGCCGCACGCTCATCGGCACCAACGTGTTGGTCAGGGCTGCTCTGGGGTGAAGAAAACTTGAGGTTGCACACGGTTTTGCGGTCGATGGAATCGGGCGGGTTTTGTTTCGCGAGCCACGCGTCTTCCACGTCAGGGGTCAGGCGGTAGTGGACGGTCAATCATCGCGTTGGAGGATGGCCACTCTTGGCCGTCCCGCTTTCATCTTAGAGCTGGACTTTTGCAAAATCAGGTCAAACCGAGTTTGGCGATCACATGGTCATCGCTGCTCGATTTTTCGGTGACTTGTTGGATGGCCCAGGCCAAGGTCGTTCGCAGGGTCTCGCGCAGCATCGCTCGACAGGCTTCGCCGATGGTCGTCAGCTTTTGGAGTGCCCAGTCCTGCGCACGGCCCTGCCCGAGTTGTCGCACCAACAGACTGTACGCCAGCATGACCAAATACATGTGCCGGGTCTGGCCCTGGCCATTGCGCAGCTGACAGTCTCCCCTGCCCAACTCTTGCTTGCCGTCTCGATGAGAGGTCTCCGTCCCCGTCCAGCGATACCGATAGACACCCAGGATCCGACTCACTTCCCAGGTGGTCCGATTGGTCACGAACACTTTGCAGGGTTCCGCGTCTCGTTTGTGTTTCCACAGAATCACGATCCGCACTTTGTGGTTCACGTTCGGGATGCGCACGGTATTGGCGAACACGGTACACGTGAAATACCACTGGCGTTTGTCTCCGCGACGCAGTTCCTTGCGGTCTTCAAACGGAATCTCGGCGGCCAGTTCGTTCGCCTTGAGAGTCCGCCCCTTCCATTCCAGTTTGCGATTGGTCTTCAAGTCTCCCACGTAGCCCCGCGCCCGACCGGCACCGTCCTGTTTCGAGTGAATGTGATTCAGG
>JAYVOX010000018.1:0-2876 GCA_043757695.1 Schlesneria sp. | reverse complement strand
CGACCACGTGACGGAAGGCGAACGTCAGACGCTCGTCCAGCGTCGAACCGCCTCCCTGCAAGATACGTTCGGCGAACTTGCGTGATGCTTCAACGTAGGTCGGATCGTTGAGCAGGATCAGTGCTTGCAGCGGCGTGTTGGTGCGTGCCCGTCGGACGGTGCAGGTTTCGCGATCGGGAGCATCGAATGTGGCGAGCGTCGGCGGTGGCGCGGTTCGCTTCCAGAACGTGTACATCGTGCGGCGATAGAGGTCGGCACCGGTACTCTGCTTGTACGTTTGAGCCGTCCATTGATAGCCGTCCTGTCGCGATGCGAGTTCTTCCCAAATCCCGACTGGTTGATACGGCGAGACACTCGCGCCACCGATGCGCGGGTCGAGCAAGCCGCTCACGGCCAAAGCCTGATCCCGCACGAACTCCGCTTGCAATCGGAAGCGACTTCCCCGCGCCAGCCATCGGTTCTCGGGATCACGGTGCAGCAACGCGGGACTCACGCGAGACGCCTGTCGGTACGTGGCCGAAGTGACGAGCAAGCGAATGATGTGCTTGGTGTCCCAGGGGCGTTGAGGGTTGAGGGATGAGGGTTGAGAGCCAGCATTGGGTTTGGTTGGAGAGGCACCTCGGAACTCGACTGCCAGCCAATCGAGTAACTCCGCGTGGCTCGGTTGTTCGCCTTGTGAGCCGAAGTCTTCACTCGTTTTGACGAGGCCCATGCCGAACAGCATTTGCCAGTAACGATTGACGATGACGCGGCTGGTCAGCGGATGCCGTTCGTCCACGAGCCACTGCGCCAACCCGAGCCGATTGGACGGCAGACCCTCGGCGAGCGGAGGCAGGAACGAGGGCGTGGCGGCAGTGACCTTGTCACCCTGCTTGTCGTACTGGCCGCGCATCAGGATGAAGGTGTCGCGCGGTGTGGCCATCTCCTGCATGACCATCGTGGTCGGGATCGTTCGCTCGAACTCATCCGTTTCCTTCTTACGTGCGGCGATGGTCTCGCTGAGCTTCTTTCCCTGCACCTCTGTGCGGAAGTATTTGGCCAGCTCTTGTTGCTGTGCCTCCGTCCGCTCGGTCGTGTTGAGGATCGCGGTGATGTTGGCTGGGAGCGCGGGTTTGTCGTGCGGGTTCGCGTTCGAGGTGATCGACACACGGAAGCGGCCCGGCTGGTGTTGAGCGAAAGTCGAGTTGAATGCGAACGCGATCGTCAGCGGCGCGGCTTGGCCCTTCAATCGGATCGGTTCGGAGAACTCGAAGATCGCG
Organism: Schlesneria sp.; assembly: GCA_043757695.1. Lineage (GTDB taxonomy): Bacteria > Planctomycetota > Planctomycetia > Planctomycetales > Planctomycetaceae > Schlesneria. Next base: position 1,617 of record JAYVOX010000018.1, on the reverse strand, counting down.
TGATGCGGCTTGCCGACTTCGGGATAGATCGCCCAGCCCGTGCGGTCGTTGGTGTCGATGCTGTTCGCGATCGGATAGTCGAGCTGGCTGAAGTCGGCCGAGGCTCGTTCGAGCTTCTGCGGACGCGGCTTCCGTCGGTCATCGTTCGGACCAAGCCCGACCGTGACGTTGGTCATGACAAAGTTGCCGTTGAGGCTGCGGCCCGGTCCTTTGCTTGGCAGCGAATCATCCGGCAGCACGTCGAACCTCACGGCTGTGATCGTGCCTTCGACCGGTGCCACGACGGTGTAAGTCTCCGTCGCGGGATTCGCTTCCGTGGCTGTGATCGTGCCGTCTTCGAGCAGCTTCAACGTCGAGCCGCCTGCCGCACGAAGTGACTCGGGCTTGAGGACCGTCCACGCGACAGGCTGTTCCGTGCGCGCGGCCGTCTCCCACTGGCGCTGTGCTTCGGCGAGTTCAGGACCGGTCGCGGCGAGTTGCTTCTCCAGCGACGCGATCCCCGCGCGAAGTTCGTTCAATATGGTCTGCTGCTCGATCGTGGGCGTCTTCAACATCGGTGCCGCGTTCCCCTTCGACCCATCGAGACCGTTTTCAGGGACGTTGTGGAAAAAAGCGTAGAGCGAATAGAAGTCGCGCTGCGTGATCGGGTCGTACTTGTGGTCGTGACACTGGGCACACGCGACCGACAGACCGAGCCAGACCGTCGCCGTCGTGCTGACGCGATCGACGATGTAGGCGTTGTGGTACTCGGCCGGAATCGCTCCCCCTTCGAAGTTAATCATGTGATTGCGATTGAAGCCGCTGGCGATCCGTTGGGAGACCGTCTGCTCGGGCGAGGTCGCTTCGGGAAGCAGGTCTCCCGCCAACTGCTGAATCGTGAATTGATCGAACGGCAGGTTCGAGTTGTAAGCTTCGATCACCCAGTCGCGCCAACGAGTCATGTCGCGGCCCGAGTCGATATGAAACCCGTGCGTGTCGGCGAAGCGTGCTGCATCGAGCCAATCGACCGCCATGCGTTCCCCAAACCGACGCGAAGCCAACAGCCGCTCGACCACGGTCTCATAAGCTTGCGGCGTCGTGTCGGCGACGAAGGCATCGACCTCGGCCAACGTCGGCGGGAGACCGGTCAGGTCGAGAGTCACTCGTCGAATGAGCGTGGTCTTGTCGGCCGTGGGTGACGGTGCGAGACCCTCTCGCTCCAGCCGCGCGAGGATGAAATGGTCGATCTCATTCTTCGGCCAACGCGCGTCCTTGACGACCGGCCGCGCGGGGCGAGTCGGTGCGACGAACGACCAGTGTTCGCGGTACTCGGCCCCCTGTTCGATCCACTGTGTCAGCAACTTCTTGTCGGCATCCGACAGTGGCTTGTTGAGCGACGGCGGCGGCATGACCTCGGTCGGGTCAGTCGAGTTGATCCGTCGCACGATCTCACTCGCCTCGATCTTGCCCGGCGTGATGGCGGTGTGCCCGGACTCCAACCTCGTCACGGCCGACTCGCGATGATCGAGTCTCAGTCCTGCCTTTCGCTCATGTTCATCGGGACCATGACAACGGAAGCAGGTGTTCGAGAGGAGCGGTCGCACCTGCTGCTGAAACGAGACGCGCGCTGGCGTTGCG
>JAYVOX010000017.1:0-10672 GCA_043757695.1 Schlesneria sp. | reverse complement strand
GCCGTAAGGCCACGGGTTTCCTGCGGCGATTAAGAACCCGCAGCCTGACGGCGTGCGGCTCGCCTGGGCCTCAAATCAAGCCGCGCGAAGTATAAACCTCCCCCACGTTTCGAGGGGCCAATTGTGAACAAAGCCTTCTTGCGAGAGCCGGAACAAACGGATGCGCGGTGCCCTGGCTGCCAGTCCGTGGGACAGGCCGTTGGACCGCAAACGCTCAACGCCCAGTTGTCCCTTGCCACCCGTCAGACGCTCGCGGAGTCGGGTTACTTCTGTCCCAACGATCGCTGCGATGTCGTCTATTACGATGACTTCGCGGGAGCCATTTCCCGTCCGGCATTCCCGCAACCGATCCCGCTGAAAGATGCCGACGCGCCGCTCTGTGCCTGCTTCGGCGTCATGCGTTCCGACATCGAAGCGGATGTTGAAGCAGGGGGCGTGACTCGCACCCGCGCTGCCGTCTTGAAGGCCCAGTCCGACGAAGCCCGCTGCGCCACGCAGGCTCCCAACGGACGAACGTGTGCCCCCGAGTTGCAGCGCTACTACCTGCGTTGCAAGCAGCACGCGGATCGGAAGTAAAGCGCGTCGCTCTGACTTCGCCCGGGCAGACGGAGACTGCTCGCTCACCGCTGCCCCGCCCATTCTTCATCCGTGCCCCAGCCCTGCCATCCGTGCTATTCACTCTTTGTCTCTGACAAGAGACCGCACGGATGCAATGCCGGACCACGGATGAAGGCAATCGCAGGAGGACTCAGGCTCGGCGTATCAACACTGCGGGATTGGGTGAGCCGGTTCTTAGGCGAGCGGCAAGTGATGGCATACCCAGTCGTAGGATGGACGCCTCGTCCGTCCCGTCACAACCAGCGGGGACTAGGACGGACGAGGCGTCCATCCTACAGGGACATTTCTTCTTGCCGCTCGCCTTACGGAGCCGCCTGCGCCGAAAGCGTCGCGGTCGCTGTGGGGAATTGAGCTGGCACGGGGATCGTGACTTTGCCCGTCGCGGCCCATTCGGTGCCACGGTTCACGATTGTCTGAAAGCCGACGCACTGCATCGAGTAATCAGCGTGCCCCATCACGGTTGTGAAGACCTTCCCCTGTCCGTAGGGAATCCACCAGACCATCGGTTCGTGCGCATCGGTGCCACCGTTCTGCTTCGCGGCATAGGCCGTGGCGAGGACGTTCATGCTGGCGGCGGGGCCGCGTTGACCGTGATAGAGTTCGTCCTTGGCGTGCATCCATTCAGCGGGAATCCCCTGCATGACAGGATGGGTTCGTTCGCGCACGACGATCGCGAACTCATGCTGCGAACCGTGACCGGCACCCGGCCCTTCTCCCTTTGGCGTGCGAACCGCTTCGCCCTTGTCGTCGATCGTCAGGCGGTCGCCGAACTTCGCGTCGCGCCAGCCCAGCCCGATCATCTTGTTGAACTCAGCCCACTCGGGAAACGCATTGTTCGCGGCGTGAACGATCACCAGCCCGCCTCCCTTTGCGACATAGGCTTCGAGGTCGCGCTGCACCGGTTCGGGCCAAGCTTGACCGTTGTAGTTGCTGAGGACGGCGGCGTAATCGGAGAACTTCGGGCGGAAGCCGTCCCACGCGGCGGCGGGCTGTTTGTTGTCGGGCGTCGTCGCGACATCCACCGTGAAACGACCGCTCTTGGTGAGGAAGCTCTTCAGGATCGGTGTCGTCGCCTGCCAGTTGTGATTGTTCTGACCATCCACGATGAGGACTCGCACCGGGTCGGCCGCTTGAGTCGCCGCGACTCCGCTGAGTCCAAGCGACAGCACACACAGACCAAACCGCACCTGCGACAACCAACTGTCCTTGACCAACCGCGACAACAGACTGCTCATGAAAGTCTCTCCTGGTGTTGACTGAACACGTGACGAACTCAAAACTCAAACCGACCCCGGTGCGATCCTTATAGCAGTCACCGCAGGCGCTCGCACCGCTTCCGGATCAATCGCTACGACGCGCCGAGTCCATCGGTCATTTCTGGCCGAAGTTGAATTCCGTGCTATCGTGTTCCCTGATCAGCGAACAGGATGACGATCCTAAATCTTGTCGCGAACTGGTGTGGAACCGGCTCCTCCCGATCACTTTAAGCCGCTCAAATCCGTCGCCGACGACGGTGGCAACGTGGGATCGAGAATGCCGCAGCGAACGACGCTCGAAGCGTCTGCCACACTCCCCCCGTTCTGTGTGACTCAACGAAGTGCGATTTGGGGACGCACGATTCGTCGGTCAGGCAGTGACTCGTTCGCGATGCGTCGGGAGTTCTGGAGAGATCACAACCTGGGAGTACGGTCGGCGCGTGAGAACGGCGTCGCCGGCATGGCATAAAAGGAGACACACAATGCTCGTTCTGTCCCGTCAGCGCGATGAGAGCATCTTCATCGGCGACCACATCAAAATTACCGTCGTCGATATTCGCGGCGACAAAGTTCGCTTGGGTATCGAAGCCCCGACGGAAATTCCCGTTCATCGTCAAGAAGTTTACGAAGCCATTCAGCGCGAACATCAACGCGGTGCGACTGCGGCGGTTCGGGGCGAAGGGGCTGCGAAGTAGCGCCCTCAGTCAACCGATCAGAAGCTCGCTCGCCACTCATGAGGGCGCTGAGTCTCAGCCGGTCGCAGTCCTTTGAATCCGCTCCCTTACAATGGGCGTCTCGATGACCATGCCAACCCGACTGAGCCGGACAAGTTGTCCGGCTCAGTCTGTTTCCGGACTTCGATAAGGCAACGAAGACGTTTGCGACAAAAGTCACGTGGGGCAGATTTGTAATCTGCCCGTGTCGCGTGTTTCGCTGGTATTCGGGCAGATTACAAATCTGCCCCACGTTGAGTTGAGACTTTTGTCGGAAGCGTCAGCGAACCGTTTCATGCTTCTTCAATGCAAAGAACCGGGGCGGCCACGAATTCAAACGAGCGTTGTTCCCCTCACTTCAATGTCGGTCTTCCGGCAAAATGGCATCTGCGGCTATAACCGCCGTCAAGGTGGTTGGCAGACTTGGAAACGACGGCGTTGAACGGTCTCCAACTGCCATCAAGGGGCGCGACGAGGATGTCTCCGCCCAGTGGCAGCGAATGGACTCCAGCCGCTGAAGCTCGATGTGCGATCGAGTTGCAGGGAACGCATGAAACACTTCTTTGAGAAACGTGACCCGTGGGGCAATGGCTACGCGGTCTGGGTGGTGCTGGCGATGGTCTTTGCCGCACCGCTGGGTTGGTTTGCGCTCAAGCAGACGCGACTCGAAAACGATGTCGAGAAGTGGCTACCCGAGAACGACCCCGAACTGAAGGTGCTGCGCTGGGCGCATCAACAGTTTCCCGTGGACGAGCGGGTCTATGTCACGTGGGACGGCAGTTCGCTGAACGATCCGCGCATTGACCAGTTCGTCGAGAAGCTCACCGGTCGTCCCGATGCGGACGGCATTCGGCACGGCGGTCTGCCACATGTGGCGAGCGTGGTGGAGCCGCGTCAGTTGCTAGCCTCAATGCAAAAACATGGCGTCGAGCCGCAAGAGGCGGTTCGTCGATTGGAAGGAGTCATTCTCGGAGCCGGTTCGCTCAAGCTGCGGTTGACGGAGTTGGGCAAGTCGCGCCTGAGACGGACGAAGCAGGAGCTGACGGCGGCGGCGAAGAGTCAGTTCGGGATTGATCTCACGTTTCGCGAGCCGATCCCCGATTTTGAAACGCTCGTCTCCATTCCCGGTCCCGTACCCGATGAAGGGAATCAACCGGTTGTACCGGCGGCTCCTGCGGTGATGAGCTTTGAAGGCCAGTTGCTGACCGGCGAGACCGTTGAACACGACTTGCAGGTCGTGTGGCCAGGGATTCGTCCCGGCAGCGTTCGCACGCGCGATGTGGCTCAATGGCTGACTGAATTCGTGCCGCCCAAGGGTGAAGGGCAGACGCTGGTCGAGCGTTGTTTCTTTGCGCCGGGAGCACCGGTCACGATCGCACTCTCGATCTCGGACGCGGGAGTGGCAGATAAGACGGAGACGATTGAAGTCATCAAGCACGCAGCGGCGGCAGTGGGAATCTCGGCCGAAGCGCTGCATCTCGGCGGCAGTACTGTCGCCGCAACAGAATTGAATCATGAGGTCATGAAGGCGGCGTGGGACGAGTCTCAACCGAAGTGGATGCTCCATCGACGTTCGGTCATTTTGTCTTCGGCTTTGGTCGGAGCGGTGCTGGCGTACCTTTTAGTTCGCAACATCCGCTTGGCCACGATCGTACTCGTGGTTTCGTTGTATGCGACGTTCATGTCGATGGCGCTCGTCCCAGTGACCGGCGGTTCGATGAACATGGTCATCGTGGTGATGCCGACGTTGCTCATGGTGCTGACGCTGTCGGGAGCGATTCACGTCGCGAATTATTGGAAGCACGCGGCCTGCAAAAATGAGGCGACGGCCATTGCCGATACGGTGCGGACCTCGTGGATGCCTTGCGCCTTGGCCAGTTTGACGACGGCCATTGGATTGGTGTCGCTCTGTACAAGTTCACTGACGCCCGTGCGCGACTTTGGGATCTACGCTGCCCTCGGAACCATGTTCTCGTTGGTGCTCGTGCTGTACGCGCTCCCCGCGCTGCTGCAACTCTGGCCGGGGCGACCACCGGAAGAGCACGAACTCGATCATCCCGGCTGGAGGATGTTAGGCCGAGGACTCACCACGTGGCCGGTCGTTCAGTCTCTCGTCTTCGTCGCCATTTGCGTGGCGTGCAGCTATGGATTGACTCGATTCCGCACGGAAACAAAAGTCATCCGTTATTTCCCCGAGAACGCGCGGATTGCGAAAGACTACTGGTTCATTGAGACGCATCTGGCCGGAATCATGCCCGTCGAGACGATCATTCGCTTCGACAGCCGTGCCCAGCAGGAGACCAATTTCCTGGATCGGATGGAGGTCGTGCGTGAGGTCGCCGCGCGAATGCGAGCGCACGACGAGATCACCGGCGCGGTGTCGCTCGCCGACTTTCAACCCGTCACCGAGCGGCCTGACGCAAACGCCGGCTTCCTCACGAAGGGCAAGTACAACAAACGGGCCAGCACGATTCAGCAGCGAATTCGCGACGGTGAGATTCCGTCGGCGCGCGCCTTCTACACCGTGTCCGAGCGCGGATCGGACTTGTCGAGTACCGGTGACAATCAACTCAATCAGCCCGGCGATGAACTTTGGAGAATCACGGCTCAAGTTGCCGTCATGACTGAGAATGACTTCGCCCAGATCCTCGCGGACGTGAATCGCATCGCTCAAGATGTTCTCAAGCTGAACCCCGGTGCGATGCACACGATCACGGGTACCGTTCCGTTGTTCTTGCGGACGCAGCAAGCGGTCTTGGAGAGCCTCGTCAGCAGCTTTGGTCTGGCGTTCGTGCTGATTCTCGGCGTGTTCGTCATCATGCTGAAGAATTTCTGGGCCGGACTGACGGCGATGCTCCCGAACATCGTGCCGATTACGGTCGTGTTCGGTGTGATCTCTTGGCAAGGCCAGAAAGTCGATATCGGTGCGATGATCACCGCTTCAATCGCACTGGGCATCGCCGTGGATGGGACGTTGCACTTTCTGACGTGGGTTCAGTTGGGCCTGAAACAGGGACAGCCGCGACGGGAAGCGATCATCAATGCACTCGTTCACTGCGGTCCAGCCATGTGGCAAACGAGCCTCGCCGTCGCCATCGGATTGCTGGTACTCGTCCCGGCTGAGTTACTGCTCATCAGTCGATTTGGTTGGCTGATGGCCGCGATGATCGGAGTGGCACTGCTCGGCGACATCGTGTTCCTGCCGCAGCTCTTGGCTGGCCCACTCGGCTATTTGTTTGAACCAGCCCAGCCTGCCGCTGCGGGAGCGACCAAGGCAACGCTGCTGCGCGCTGTGGAGGCGGGTTTGCACGAGGTGGACACGGGTTCGCGCGAGCTGGATCAGGTGCTGGACCGACTTGTCCCCGCAGCGATCCAGCCCGTCACGACCACGGGATCACCTCCCGCGCCCTACCTCCTCAAAGCACTCGACCCGAAGCATGGGACGCACAAGTCACCTCGTTAGGGGAGCGGCCAGTGAAAACGCACCCGTGGGATAGACAATTCCTGCCGCTCCCCTTGCTTCCCGGCTTGGGCGACTCTTTCTCCCTCCCCTCGGCGGGGAGGGGGGATGACTTGGAATCAGGACACAACTCGTCAATCGTCCCCTCCTCCTTAACCCTCCCCGCCGAGGGGAGGGAATCCGATTGAAACCGGGAAGTGATTGCGTCTTCGGCTGGGTGGCCGGGGCTGGGCCAACGGGAAGCCCCGGGGTTTCGCCCAAAGCGGCTCCAACCCCGGCCACCCCTGCCGCTCAGAAAAGCTCCGTTTGGGCCGCGCGAGGGATCAGCATGGGCGGTCTTCCTTGATGTGAGGTACATCGAAGGGCAGGGCGATGAACACGCCGTGACTTCAGTTCCTGCTGAAGCTTGGTGGGAACGGGCGTTCCAAGGCCGTGGTCCGTTTTTGATCGGCTTGTTTGAGGAGCTGCCACAACATCTGGCTGCGCACGTCCGGGTCGAGTTCTTCGAGGAACTGCTGGCTCAACTCGGAGGCCATCGGGATCGTCGAGGCAATGGTGTCACAGAGGGCACCCAGCGACAGGTCCGAGTTCAGCGCTTGCTGAACGAGATGCTGAAACTTCTGGCCGGGGAACAGTTGGCAGAAGAGCGAGATGATTTCGTCGGCGCGAGACCGTCGGTCGAAGTCAATGTGCGCGGGGTCTTCATCGTGGCAGAGTTCCAGACGCGCGATGCGATAGGGCAATTCAACGTCTTCCTCGCGCAGCACGCGCGCCCGCGACAGGCCGCGCAGCACGAGCATGTACCGGCCGTCGTCCAGGCGCTGATGAGCCACGATCTGGCCGAGTCCGACCATCGAGTGAATCGGCGGCGGGACGTGCGCCGGTGCGTTCTGCCAACCGGATCGCAGCAAGCTCATCGCAATCAACCGCTCCCCTTCGAGGGCATCGGCCGTCATTTGTCGGTAACGCTGTTCAAAGATGTGCAGCGGCAACAGTCCGTGCGGGAAGAGCAGCGCATTGGGGAGCGGGAAGAGCGGAGCCAATCCCGAGAAGTGTTCGAGTGCGACTGGTGGAATACTGGGCTGCGTCATTCGATCAGGCCCTCGACTGTGGCGTGAATTTTGGGAACCAGTTCATCCTGAATCTCGACCGTCGTGGGATAGCCTTCGGTGTTGTCGAGCAACTCCTGAAAGCAGACTTTGAAATCGGCCAGGAACCGCCCGAGAGCGATCCCCATGTACTCGTCACCAAACGGCGTGAGTTTGTCGCGAGCCGAGTTGTAGAGCTTCTTCGCACCGCCGTAATTTTCGTTGCCAAAGTGGAACAGCGCGACGGCCGCTTGAATTAGTCCCTGCAAAAACTTCTTCGGTTCGCCGAGTGTCTCGGACCAAAGTTCTTCGATCACCTCGTGGCACTCGAAGAAGTCCTCGGCGTTGAAGAGCCGCAGACCCTCGCGATACTGTTCCGGGTAGTCGGTAGTCACGCGGAAAGCTCCTGGTCGTTCGGCAAATGTCAGTACAGTAGGGTGCGTGAAGTCTTCGGAACGCACCTTCGTCGTGACGAAAAGTAGTGTGTTTCGAAGACTCCACACACCCTACCTCGTTGGACGATTATCGACGGGCAATGAATCGAGGTCATTCCGGGGTGGCGGATTCTAGCCAGCGCGTCCGGCCTCGTGCCACGACGAACTTCATCAAACCTTCATCGACATCGTCCTTCACTCTGCCGAAATCGAGTTGCATGGCCAAGTCACCTTCTCACACCGCTGCTGATGATCGAAAGCCACGCCTCCGGAGAATCGTGACGAGTCTGGCCGAGACGTATCCCGTGGCGCTCTGCGCGCTCAAACACGAGTCGCCGTTTCAGTTGCTCGCGGCGACGATCTTGTCCGCGCAATGCACGGACGAGCGCGTGAACCTGGTGACGCCCGAACTGTTTCGCCGCTGGCCGACTCCGCATGCCTTGGCTGTGGCGAAGCAAACTGACGTGGAGCAAGTGGTTCACTCGACCGGCTTCTTCCGGGCTAAGGCCGCCAATCTGATTGGCATGGCGGCGGGATTGGTCGAGCATCATCAGGGTGAACTGCCGCGAACTCTCGCCGAACTGACCGCACTCCCCGGCGTTGGTCGCAAGACGGCGAACGTGTTGCTCGGGACAGCCTTCGGCATCCCGAGCGGCGTCGTCGTGGACACGCACGTCAAACGGATCACCACGCTCTTGGGACTCACCGCCAGTACCAGTGCCGAACGGATCGAACAAGACCTGATGGCTCTCCTGCCGGAGACCGAGTGGATCAACTTCTCGCACCGGCTGATTCATCACGGCCGCCGGATCTGCATCGCCCGACGCCCGAAATGCGATGAGTGCCCGCTGCGACCGCACTGCCCACGCATCGGTCTTCCCGAGTGATCTGTTGCGGCAAGATGTCACGGAAGACGTTTCCGACAAGAGTCACATGGGGCGGATTTGTAATCTGCCGGTGTCGCGTGTTTCGAGGGGATTCGGGCAGATTACAAATCTGCCCCACGTTGAGTTGGGACTTTTGTCCTAAGCGTCTGTTTCACAACCCGTAGGATGGACGCCTCGTCCGTCCGTTTTGAGTTTGGATACGGACGGACGAGGCTCCATCCTACATTTTTCCACAGACTGCTAAGCGTCACGGAAGAGTCAGACCAAGTCCGCACAACCGCACCATCTTCAAAGCCAAAGCGGCGAAAGCCAACCCGCATCGCGGCGAATACGGGTAGCCAACTTGCATCGTGTGAGATCGGCTACTAACATGCCGCCCCTTCCGTCCCGGCCAGATTCCTTTGGGCGCGGCGGAGAAACGATCCGGTTGCCGTCGGTGGACATTTCCCGATTGGGCGTTTTACCGAGGTTGTGTGCTTGTCCGTGTGAGGCTGCGTTTTTGGCTGCGGTTGCAGGCCAGATTCGCGAGAGGAGTTGGTCAACGTGTCGATCGACAATAGTTTAAAGCGTCGCAGCCGTCTCGCCCGAGTCCGCAGCGTGTTGACGCGGCCTGAACGCATTGAGCAGATGAAGGCGAATGAAACGTGGGTCGAGGGAACCAGTCCCTACGGGATTCCCAAGACACGCATCGTGAAGCTGAAAATCGGCGCGAAGAAAAAGAAGAAGGTTGCCGATCCCGCCGATGCCAAGGCCGATAAGAAGAAGGCCGCCAAGAAGAAGTGACCTGCGATGGCTCGCGCCACGGCGTCTGAGCAATTCGGTCGCAGTGAGCCATGTCGCAGTTCTGCTCGTAGGGGCGGCTCTCCAATACGGCTTGGCAGTTTACCGATCACAGGCAGCGTGGGGACCGACCGAAACGGTCGGTTCCCACGCTGCCTTTTTTCATGCGGCGAGCGATTCCTGCAAGAGGCGGTCAGCAAGCAACCCACTGCGTGCGTTTAGAAGTCGGGCTGTTCTTCATTCGCGAAGCGACGGCAACAAATAGCCTCGGGCGTGAGCCCCAGGAAAACGGCAGAAATCGAGTTGAGTCGCGAAGCGGCGACAGCAAACGGGGACTACGAATCGGCCGCCGCTTCGCGGCTCAATTCCCTCCGTTCGAACACCATCCTTGGGCTGACGCCCAAGGCTATTTGCTCGCGTCGCTTCGCGACTCTGCTGAAATGCGCCACTTCTGAAATCGCGAGCGAGTTGTCGCTTTAGAGCTGGCCCTTAGAGCGGCGGATCGAGCAATTGCTGGGGCAATAATCGTGTGCGTGGCACTGGTGCCCGCGTGGCACTTGTTCCCCGTTTTGAGTCGCGGCAACGGCAGTTCTCGCCAGAGGCTGAGCGAGTTGGCGACTGTTCGCTGCGGAGCGGGCCGCAGGGCGGTAGATTCTCGGTGAGCGATCTTGTTCCCGTTTCTTGCAGCCACTATCACCCGACCACTCCCGTTGACTCATGCCAATTTACAAACAACTTGCTGGTGTTCCGGTCGGACGCGTTGGTCGAGTGGCCTTGGTCGCTTGGTCGGTGTTTCTGATGACCGGATTCGCGATGGCTCGGTCACTCGAACCGGACCCGCGCGGATTTGGAACGCACCGACAATGGGGTCTGCCCGAATGCACCTTTCGCTTGGTCAGCTCGAAGCCCTGTCCGGGTTGCGGGATGACGACGGCGTTTGCCAATTTTGTTCGAGGCCGTTTTCAGGCGGCAGCGCGTGCCAATCCAACGGGCTTGCTGTTGGCGGTGGTGTCGGCGTTGATGATTCCGTGGTGCCTGTTCAGTGCGGTGTGCGGCCGCTTGTGGTGTGTCGATGAGCCGCTGTCGTTTTTCACCTACATGGTGATTGCCCTCGGCAGCATTTCGACCGCGATGTGGGTTTGGCGGCTGTGTTGGGAAACGTGACTGTCCGATCAGTCACGCTCATTCCAGATGATGTTGAATGAGGTTGGAGTCGGAGACTCCGCCTTTCTGTTTTACTGACCGTTGGGCGAAGGATCGCCATCATGCATGAGACCGCTCTCGATCGAACACGATCTCGACAATCACGTCGTCTGTGGCTGAAGGCTGCTGGCGGGGTGCTCTGTGGGACGCTCGCCTGTTCGCTTCCCGGCTGCTCGTTGGGAGTCATGTTCGGCAAGATGCTGGGGGGTGACCCGATGGTGCCGGCCGAGTTT
>JAYVOX010000016.1:0-10682 GCA_043757695.1 Schlesneria sp. | reverse complement strand
TCGCACCGACCGCTTCAGCGGCGCGCGCGTTGAGCGACACTTCGTTTCCCTTCGGGCGATAGGCCTGAGCCGCATTGACCAGCGACCACGCTCGTTCGTCGAAGCCATAGACATTGAGCTGCCCCGCGCGGCGAGTTGACTCGCCGTGTTTGGCCTGAAGTCCGGCGACCATGATGATCGCAGGAGCGACCGACTCGTCGTCACTGGCGGCCTGTTGGAGTTCGTTCGCCAACTCTTCTCGCACGAATCGCGGGCCGCTCAGCACGAAGTCGATTCGACCGAGCCGATCGAGCGTCATCTTGACGAGGCTCGATCGCACTGAGTCGCCGACGATGAGTGCTCCGCTGATGACGGCCGTTCCGGCGATGACACCGAAGAGCACGGCCAAGTTGGTTCGCCAATGATGGCTCAGACTACACAGGACCAGCTGAAAGCGGTTCATACAGGGTGACTCGCGAGAAGAAATTGGCAGGGAGCGGGAGCAGCATAACCGCCCACCGTGCAGGGTGCTGCTGACCGCGAACGAAGATCGGTGGCAGCGATTCCAACGAACGATCCGGCGTTGTTCCCTGAGTTGAGCCCCAACGCGATGCCGCGACGCATCACGTTGGGAATGGCGGAGCGGTTTGCGGAACCGGCAGCATCCGACTTTCGGAATGGTGATGGTCGATGCTGGCGGCGAGATTCAACGGAGCCGCTGCATGACGTGCTGATCGCGGTTAGACTTCCGAGGCGATGCGTGTCGTCGTGCGCAGTGGGTCAGTTTGAGTGGCACACTCGGTCGCTCAAGCCAGACTGACCCACCATCGTCGTCGTTCGTTAAAGGTTCTCTGCGATGTATGTGTCTGTTACTTGCGCTGGTTGCGGCCATGCGTTCCGAGTCGATGCGAAGTATGCGGGGAAGCGCGGCAAGTGCCCCAACGCAGAATGTCGGCAGGTCTACACAGTTCCCAAAGCCGCAGCGTCAGCGACGGACGACGACGACCTTTGGGGTGAGGCGGATCAAAGCGACTCTGCTTCGGGTGAGAATGCGCGTGGGGGGAAGGCTCGTGCGGGGAACAGTCGCTCATGGGGAAAGTCGGCGAAAGCGAAGCCGAAGGGGCGGAAGGCCAATTCGATGCTGAGTCGTCTCGACCGACCGTCCTTCTTGATCGGCGCAGGCTTGGCGGCGGCTGTCGCACTGGTGTTGATGGTGGTCGCGCCGCTGGTCTCGACGAAGCGTGCCGTCAGCAGTGAGTCGGCCAAACCGAGCTACACGTCGGACATTCAACCACTCGTGAAGAAGTTCTGCGGCGAATGTCACGGGGGCGATAATCCCGAAGCGGGGATTGCATTCGCGAAGTACGCGGACGAAGCGGCTCTGCTGAAAGACCGTAAGCCGTGGGAGCGAAGTTTCGACATGATCTCGCAAGGGCTGATGCCTCCCGCCGACAGCCCGCAGCCGACGGCCGATGAGAAGGCCAAGTTGATCGAGTACCTCGAAAGCACTCTGTTCCGCTTCGACTGCACGAAAGTGTCGGACCCCGGCCGCGTGACGATCCGTCGCCTGAATCGCACCGAGTACAACAACACCATCCGCGATCTGGTCGGGGTCTCGGTGCGACCGGCGGATGACTTTCCGTCCGATGATGTCGGCTATGGGTTCGACAACATTGGCGATGTTCTTTCGCTCCCGCCGCTGCTGATGGAGAAATACTTCGACGCGGCGGAGAAAGTGGCGGCCGAAGCGATCTCAGTCGTCGATCCCAATCGTCCCGCCGAGCGACAGTATTCGCCCAACGATCTGCAACGGAGCGGTGTCGCTCATTCCCATGGCGATGACGCGCTGATCCTCGTCTCAGTCGGAGATTTCTCACTCGAAGTGGATGCCCCGCGTGCGGCGACTTATGTCCTTAAGACGAAGGCGTCGGAGACACCGGCCGGTTCGGATCACGCTCTGATGGAATACCGCTTGGATGGCAAGCCGGTACAACAATTCAGTGTCGCCGTCACCGAGCCAAAGACGCAGTCGTGCGAGTTCCGGGTCGCCGTCCCGCAAGGGAAGCATCGACTGTCGGTCGCGTTCCTCAACGATTTCTACGATGAGAAAGCGAAGGACAAGAATCGTCGCGATCGCAACTTGATCGTGCGCGACGTGCAGTTGATCGGGCCGATCGAGTTCGATGCGAGTGCATTGCCCGAATCGCACAAGCGCTTGGTGGCGATAGTCCCTGGTGGCGACAAGAGCATCGCAACTGCCGCGCGAGAGAATCTGCGACCGTTCCTGCGGCGAGCCTTTCGCCGACCGATCAGTGAAGTCGAGTTGACGCGCTTCGTCGAACTGGTCGATCACGCGGTGACGAGCGGCGAACCGTTCGCGTTCGGGATGCGCGTCGCGGTCACGGCGGTTCTCGTCTCGCCTCACTTCTTGTTTCGGATTGAGACCGACAAAAACCCGAACGACTCCGCCGACAAACATGCTCTCAACGAATACGAACTGGCGTCGCGGCTCTCGTATTTTCTCTGGAGCAGCCTGCCCGATGACGCGCTGTTGGCGAGTGCCGAGCGGGGCGATCTCCACACGGATGCGGTGCTCGACGAACACGTGCGACGGATGTTGAAAGATCCGAAGTCGCAGGCGCTCGTCGATAACTTCGCCGAACAGTGGCTCCAGCTTCGAGTCCTCAACGAGATCACGCCCGATCCGAAACGGTTCCCCGAATTCAACGCGGACCTGCGCGAAGACATGAAGCACGAGACTCGCCGGTTCTTCGAGCATGTCATGCGCGAAGACCGTTCGATCTTGGAGTTCCTCGACGGCTCGTACACGTTCGTCAACGAGCGGTTGGCCAAACACTATGGCTTCGAGAACGTGCAGGGGACGGAGTTCCAACAGGTGAGCCTCGCAGGGAAGAACCGCGCGGGATTGCTCACGCAGGGAAGCATCCTCACGCTGACCTCCAACCCCGACCGGACCTCGCCCGTCAAACGAGGCAAGTGGATCATGGAAGTCATTCTCGACCGACCGCCCCCGCCACCCCCGCCCAACGTCCCTGAGTTGGAAGAGTCGGCGAAGGCTGCTCCCGAAAGTTCGCTCCGTGAGCAATTGGAGCTGCATCGAAAGAACGCCGCGTGTGCCTCGTGCCATCGTGTGATGGACCAACTTGGGTTCGGTATGGAGAACTTCGACGCGATCGGCCGCTGGCGAGACGGCGAAGGGGGACGGCCACTCGACACGACCGGCGAACTGCCCGACGGCAGTCACTTCAAGGGACCGATCGAGTTGACGAACGTCTTGCGTGGGAAACAGTGCGATTTTGGCGAATGCCTCGCAGAAAAAATGCTGACTTATGCCTTGGGACGAGGTTTAGAGTTCTATGACCGGTGCGCGACCGATAAGATCGTCGCCGCACTGAAGCGACAGGACTTCAAGTTCTCCGTGTTGGTGACGGAGATCGCCAAGAGCGAACCGTTTCGCATGAGACGCGGTGAAGAGGGGCGGTGAGGGGAGTCGAGAGGTGATGCGAAAGTGAGGGCAGCACAAACGATGATGAACACACAAGTCCCTCGCTCACGCTTTTAGAAGTTGCGCATTTTGGAGTCGCAAAGCGACGGCAGCAAATAGCCTTGGGCGTCAGCCCAAGGATTCGAGCGAGATGGAATGGAATGAGCCGCGAAGCGGCGGCAGATTCGCGACCCAGCACTGCCGCCGCTTCGCGGCTCAACGCCCACGTTTTGCCTCTTCCTCGGGCTTACGCCCGAGGCTAATTGTTAACGTCGCTTCGCGACTCAAGAAGATGCGCAACTTCTAAACTCACGCTTTGGGTTGGTGCCTGATGAGGCACCCGATTGAGTTTGGTTTCCAGCGAAGCCCATCGGCTTCGCTCTTTCTCGCGGCGCGAGGCCGCATGTTTCAAGGAATAGCTGTGAACGATCAAGACCAAGCAATGAACGACGCGAACTTGGCGTCGGCACAGGCCGCCGACCTCCTCGCGCAACAATCGCACGAACTCGACG
Source organism: Schlesneria sp. (assembly GCA_043757695.1). Lineage (GTDB taxonomy): Bacteria > Planctomycetota > Planctomycetia > Planctomycetales > Planctomycetaceae > Schlesneria. Next base: position 6,686 of record JAYVOX010000016.1, on the reverse strand, counting down.
ACGAGGACGGCGACGAGGAACTCGAACAAGAGTTCGCGGACGGCGAAGAAGTCGGCGACGATCTGTCGGACGACGAAGCGGCCCAGTTCGCCCACGAGATGAAAAACAAAATGGAATCGCTCTTCGAGATCGACAAAGACGAAGAGCCTGCGATGAGCGAATTGGACGTGTTGTCGCTCGAAGATGCTGCGGTCTACCTCAAGGTGAACTACGGCGACGTACGGCAGTTGATCAAGGAGCAAGCTCTGCCCGGTCGCAAGATCGGCAGCGAATGGCGGTTTCTACGAGGTGCAATTGCCGATTGGTTGCGTACTCCCGGTGCTGCGGCAGCGAAGCCCGCCGTGGCAGCAGCCCGCGCCGAACGGCCGCGCGAAGAGCAGCGTCCCGCCCGTGAAGAGCGTCCACGTCGTCGCTTCCCCGAAGAGCTGTCGGATGGAGGTGAAGGCTATCCAGAACAGAGTCGCCCGCCCCGCCCGCGACCTCAGTTCCGTAGCCAGGAGCAATTCAGTGGTGGCCCACCAGCCGGTGGTCTACCGAGCGGTGGTGGGCAGGCGGGCGGCGGTCAGGGTGGCTATCCGCCGCCACGCCGAGGCCGCTATTCCGACCAACAACAACAGCCGCCGCAAGGCGAGTACCAACCGCCGGCTCGCAAACGACCATTTCAAGGTCAAGCGGGTGGCAACGCGGGTGGACCTCCTCCAGCAGGCGGTCGCCGGTTCGGTACACCGGGCGGCGCGGGTCAAGGCGGAGCCGGTCAAGGCGGCGCTGGTCGCTTCTCTGGTGGACCCAAAGCTCCGAAGCGCGAAGCACTCGGCAACCAACGTTTCAAGCGATTGGACCGTCGCCGATTCGGTGGCGATCAAGGTGAGTGACGATTGAGAAGTGACGGCAATCCGAGCGGGGTGGCATTAGCCCCGCTCGGCAGAGAGAGTCGGTTCAGCAGACGCCACAAGATCAAGCAAGCACCTCTCACACCAAAAGGGATAGAGACATGAGTCATCGACTTCCACTGCATCGACGCACATTTTTGAAGGGCGTCGGGGCGACGCTGGGTCTCCCGCTGTTAGAGGCCATGCTGCCGAAGTGCGGCTTTGCGGCGCAGTCGGCTGGTGCGCCGAAACGGATGGCGTTTGTCTTCGTCCCCAACGGCGTGATCGTTCCCGATTGGACCGTGAAGGGGGAAGGAGCCGACTGGCAACTGTCTCCCACTCTCGAACCGCTCGCAAAGGTGAAAGATCGCGTCTGTGTGATGAGCGGCCTGATGCAGGACAACGCCCGCCACAAAGGGGACGGCGCGGGAGATCACGCGCGTTCTTCGGCCGCGTTCCTGACTGGGGCGCATCCGGTCAAGACGAGCGGTGTGGATATCAAAGTCGGCCAGTCCGTCGATCAAGTCGCAGCCGACAAGGTTGGCAAGTTGACCAAGCTGCCGTCGATCGAACTCGGCACAGAAGGGGGACGCAATGCGGGTCAGTGCGATTCGGGCTATAGCTGTGCCTACTCGAACAACATCTCATGGAAAACGGCCACCACGCCGATGGCCAAGGAGATCAATCCGCGTTTGGTCTTCGAGCGGCTGTTCGGATCGACCGATGATCGTGAAGCGGCGAAGGGTCGCGCGAAACGAGACGAGTACCGCAAGAGCATCCTCGATATGGTCACGGACGATGCGTCGAAACTCAAACAACAACTCGGCCAGACTGACCGCCGCAAGGTGGACGAATACTTCTCCAGCGTGCGTGAGATCGAGCAGCGGATCGAGCGGGCGAAAGCCGATTCGTCCAGCCAGAAGATTCCCGACCTCAAGTTGCCGCGTGGCATCCCCAAGGAACTGGATGAACACATTAGTCTGATGTTCGAGTTGATGGCACTCGCCTTTCAAACCGATACGACGCGCGTGGCGACGTTCATGCTGGCCAACGAGGGAAGCAACCGCAGCTATCCCATGGTCGGCGTGAACGACGGCCACCATCACCTGTCGCATCACCAGAACAAGCAGGACTGGATCAAGCATCTCAAGCAGATCGACAAGTACCTGGTCGGTCACTACGCGAAGTTCCTCGAACGCCTCAGCAGCATTCCTGAAGGGACCGGCAACCTGCTGGACAACTCCATGATCGTCTACGGCAGTGCGATCGCCGACGGCAACGCACATAGTCACCACGACCTGCCCATTCTCTTGGCTGGCAAGGGGGGCGGCACGATCGGGTCAGGTCGGCACCTCGTCTTCCCGAAAGAAACACCGCTCAACAATCTCTTCCTCTCGATGCTCGACCGGATGGACGCGGGCGTCGATTCGCTCGGCGACAGCAGCGGACGGCTGAACGGGCTGGAGGGTTAGCAGCCTGTTAGCTCAACTTTTGCCACCTTTGGAGTGCGGGGATTGATCACCGCTTTCATTTCTCGGTTTCTCCCCGCATTCTGGAATGGCCTAACACTGGCCAGTCTTCCAAAAATCAATCCGAAGCGAGAAAGAAAAGCGGCATTCAATTGCCGCAGTCCAAATGAGATGGCAAAAGTCGAGGTTAGAGCAGGAATATTGTCTCGCGCATCAATCACTGGCAGGCTTTGGCAAGCCGGGTGCCGTGAGGCCCCGGACTTTTCGGCGAAGAACCCGGGGCCTCACGGCACCCGGCTCACCTCGATCACCTGGTTGATACCGCTAGTGATTGATGTGCCAATCGTAAGTCGCACGACACTGTTTGCTGATCGCTGACCTCAAGGACCGCCGATGCTCGCGTACATGCAACTGGTTCGACTGCCGACGGTCTTCACGGCGATGGCTGACATTGTGTTGGGCTATGTGCTGACGCATCGCTTCATCGTCGGGCCGGATGGCTGGGACAATCCGGCCAAGTTCTGCGGGCTACTCATCGCGTCGTGCTGCCTGTATCTCGCGGGAATGGTCTTCAACGATGTCTTCGATCGGAAGCAGGACGCGGAAGAACGGCCTGCACGCCCGATCCCGTCCGGCCGCGTGCCGCTCGTCTCGGCCGTTATTCTTGGGGTGGTGCTGATGGTCGCGGGAGTTGCTGCGGCAGCGACGGTGACGCGCGTGAGCCTGCAAGTCGCCGGGTTGCTGGTGGTGGCGATCTTGCTCTACGACGGCGTGTTGAAACGGACTCCACTGGCACCGCTGGCGATGGGACTCTGTCGCGCGCTGAACGTGCTGCTCGGAGCGAGCGATCAGTTGTTTTGGACACCTCCCGGCTTGCTGGTCAGGCCGCAAACCGCAGCGGCCATTGGTCTGGGTCTCTACATTGTGGGCGTCACGCTGTTCGCGCGGACGGAGGCCAAAACCAGCAGTCGTAAGCCGCTGGTGTTAGCGCAACTCGTCTTCAATTCTGGGATCGCGATCTTGGCGTGGCTGATGTGCGCGTGGCCGGTCTTCGACTGGCCACCCGTTGGTCAAACCCCCGTGGCATTGGCGATGTTGGGTGTGGTCGCATTCACGCTCAACCGTCGCGCGATCGCAGCCATCATTGATCCCTCGCCGCAGAAAGTGCAGACGACAATCAAGGTCATGCTGCTCTCGTATGTGATGCTCGACGCAGCACTCGTGTTTTGGAAGATGTCTGAGAGCGGTCAGCTCGGTGCGACACACGCGCTCGCCACGGCGGCTCTCGTTGTCCCGGCGCTGTTGCTGTCGCGACTGATCCCGATGACGTGAGTGCGGCACGTTGTTCAGTGAAGATGAGTGGTTCCAATGAAACGGGACTCACCCCAGACTGCGAATCGGTAGACCTTCACTAAGTAAGGCGAGCGGCAAGTACGGGCAGCCCCAGTCGTAGGATGGACGCCTCGTCCGTCCGTCACAGCCAGCGGCAACTCGGACGGACGAGGCGTCCATCCTACGGGTAAAGCTGTTCCTGCCGCTCGCCTAAGTCGTTGCGGAATGCGTTGGAACTGGTCGTCGTACTCGCAACAGCCTCACGGCTGTTCCAACTCGGTGAGTTGGCGACGGGCTTCGTCGTCGGAGGGATATCGCCCCTCGGCCTGCCAGCGCCGGTACTGAGCTTCAAAGTCCGCGACGACATTCTTTTTGTCGAGCTTGTCCTGTTCGATCATCCGGTCAATGAAGAGGACTCCATCCAAGTGATCGCTTTCGTGCTGCACGGCGCGCGCGGCGAGTTCGTCCAGCGCGTACTCAAAACACTCTCCCTTTAAGTTGAACGCTTCGATGGCGACCTTCGAGGACCGCAACACCTGAGCGTACAACCCCGGAAAACTCAGGCAGCCTTCTTCCCCTTCGACCGTTCCCTTGCGTCGCACGAAGCGCGGGTTGATGAAGACCAGTTCCTCGCTCTTTTCGGCCGCGTCTCCCGCCAGATTCAAGATGAACATTCGATACGGCAGCGCGACCTGATTCGCAGCGAGGCCAATCCCCTTCGCGGCGTACATCAGGTCAAACATCTCGTCCGTGATTCGTTCGAGATCGGCATCGAGCGTCTTGATCGGCTTCGATTTCCAACGCAGAGCTGGATGCGGAAAGGGAACAATTTCCAAAGGCATGGCAGGTCTCAAGATCACTAGATTCAAAAGTACGGCGGTCGCAACGGGGCGGGATTATAGAAGTGCTCCACGAGACGGTCGAGCGACTGCCTGGCTGACTCTCGCCGTCATTCAACGGTAGTCCGATATCGGGTGCAGTCGTCCCAATCCGGTCCCCACGCCCTGTCGTTGCGTTCACTTCAGACCCCGCCTACCGTACTCGCATCCTGGAACTCGCATCCTGGAACTCGCCTCACTTTTTCCTACGAGTCCGCATCATGATCTCGCCCTTCTTCGTTCGCTGTTGCGGCGTCGGGCTTGGTTGTCGAAGGACTATGCGAAGTAGGAATCCTACATTTTGAGAATGCCCGGTTTGTTTGTTTAACCGCGTCGGCCACGCTCCTCGCTTTGAGTGACATTCGAGCCTGTTTTTTCGATCGACGCGCGGGGTGTGGCCCGCGCGGTTACAACGATGCAAATGCCTCCGTTTTACCTGCGAGAGGTATTAGCGAAGACCAGCCGCGATCTCACGTTGGTCCAACAGTCAGTCGCGCTCCGTCTTGATCGAGGAGCACGCCATCTGAACATTCGGAACAGATCGACATGCCAGCCGCCACACTCTTGCGATCGTTTGTCTTTCTGCGGTCGCTCAAGGTTCGGCTCGCGGCTTGGAACACGCTCGTCGTGTTGATTGTCGTGGTGATCGCCTTAGTCTCGGTGCGTGAGGCGTTGCGGTTCTATCTGATCGTTGAAACCGACACGACGCTCGATCATGAAGTCCGCGAGTTGCTGTTGGCGATCAAGGCCTTGCATCCGCACCGCGATCAAATCGTGGCTGAGATGGAGCGTAAAGCCGAGGGCCATCGCGAACGAGGCTGGCACATTCGCTGGTTGAACGAAGATCGCAGCAAGACCATCTGGGCCAGTGCCAATGCGCCGCCGCAGCCACTGCAAAAACTCGTCAGTTCGAGCGGAGGCCACAACGTTTGGGAATCGGACGAATACCGCTCGATCGAACGACAACTCGATCGTCCCGGTCTGCCGAACGACTTCATCCGTGTGGGGACGCCCACCAAGTTCATCAGTGAGGATGTTGATCGCCTGACACGCATTCTCGCGCCGGTCGGGTTCTTCGTCTTTTTGCTCGCTCCGGTAGGCGGACTGTTACTGGCGACACGTGCCGTCGAACCGTTGCAGCAGATCATTCGCACGACCGAACGGCTCCGTCCGAGTCATCTCGATGAGCGGCTTCAGGTACGCGGCGTCGGCGATGAACTCGATCAGATGGCGACAAAGATCAATACGTTCCTCGATCAGATTGCCGACCATCTCGCCAAGAATCGCGACTTCATGGCGAATGCCGCGCACGAACTGCGATCTCCTCTCGCCGCCATTCAAAGTGCGGTCGAAGTGACACTCGACAAACCGCGAACGGCGGGTGAGTACGAAGAAACGCTGTTCCTGCTTCAAGATCAATGTCGTCACCTCGGGCAGCTCGTCAATCAACTTTTGCAACTCGCGCAGAGCGAAGCGGGTGAAACCGATCAACTGCGCGAGCCGGTCCCATTGCACAAGCTGATCGAAAAGACCGTGGAGATGTTCGACCCGGTGGCCGAAGTCCGCGGAGTCACGCTGCGCGCCAGTGACATCGCGCCGCAAACGATCACGGGCAATGCGAGTCAGTTGCGGCAACTGCTGACGAATCTCGTCGATAACGCGATCAAGTTCACTCCGGCAGGTGGTTCCGTTTCGATTCGTTTGCAACGCGACGATCGAAGGCACGTCGTCGTTCTGACGGTGGCGGACACCGGCGTCGGGATCCCTCTCGCTTCCATTCCGCGCGTCTTTGATCGCTTCTATCAAGTGGACAAGGCACGCCAACGCGGCGATGGTGCGCGCGGTATCGGGCTGGGCCTGAGCATCTGCCAATCCATCGTGCACGCTCACCGAGGAACCATCACTCTGGAAAGCCATGTCGAGACGGGAACGACGTTCACTGTGATCCTGCCTGCGGATCAGTAGCGATCTCAACGTGACTCCGTTTCCTCGTCCGTCTGGCCAGGCCTGATGCCGGTCGCTATACCTCGCGCGGTCAGGAGTGAGGCTTTTACTGTAGCTCCGTCGCTCCGCCGACGGAGAGTCTTGTCGGCGGAGCGACAAGACTACAGTAGGTTTCGATCACGGTTTGAAAGCCT
>JAYVOX010000015.1:0-10714 GCA_043757695.1 Schlesneria sp. | reverse complement strand
TTGTAGCTACGTTCGCCAGAACGTGGTCGGTCAAACGTGGTTGCCCCACGCTCTGGCGAGCGTAGCTACCCTAAAAATAAGCCGTGACGAAGCACTAGACGGTTCTTTCCTACGGACTCGCCAATCACTGCGACAAAGTCCTCATATCCCCGTCAGCAAGAACCGAGTCGTGAATTCGGAGTGAGTCACCGACAGAACTTGGCCTGCATCGGCGATGACGAGATCGGGTTGCGTGAGATGTACCCGGAAGATCGGCGGGGTGTCCGGGGCTGGACCAACGGAAAGCCCCGGTCTTTTGACGATCAGCCTGTGATACCACCCACAGCAAGATGAGAACCCCGTCACGTCGTTTCGGCCTACTCTCCCAGGGTTTCGCCCAAGGCGGCTCCAACCCCGGCCACCCTGCCGCGTGGGCCGGTCATCGTAATAAGAGTAGGGTGCCGTCGAGGCTCTGCGAGACGCACCGTATCGACGATGCAATGAACGGAATGGAGCGTCTCGAAGACTCGACGCCCCCTATTTGGCTTCGTCACACCAAATTGAAGCATTACCAAGCCGGACCACAGATGAAGGCCATCGCGATCACGCGGATGGCTTCGTGTTCACACTCAATTCACACGCGATGAATTACGCTGCCGTTGATACGCTAGGTGTCTGTCCGGATAGGCGAAGGTCATACCTTCTGTAGGGTGGGCACTGCCCACCATCCACGACCGATTGTGGTGGGCAATGCCCACCCTACGGTTATCCGGACAGACACCTAGCCTCAAACTGAACCAGCTTTGTTGTACCGATTGGACCAGTCATGACCGAGATGCCAGTGCCTGATGACTCACCGCTTCCGAAGCCGCGACGGACATGGCGACGATGGATCGTTCGCCGAGTTCTGCCAGCCGTCATCGTACTCGGAGCAGTGCTGTTCTATTTTCGGGAGCCGCTGTTTCTAGGCTTTGAGCTGCCGCCGTTTGAAGCGGGCGGAACGATCTCGGTCATCGTGGACGATGAGGCAGGCGAGCGCGTTGCCGGTGCGGAACTGACGCAGTATGGACTCCGTTCCGTGTTGGACCCTGGCACCGGCTACGGATGGTCGCCCAAGGAACTCGGGGAGCCAATCACGGTCACGACGGATAAGTTGGGACGAGCAGACATCCCGTACCCGAAGTGGGTCTCACGCTCGACGGCCTCATTGACGAGTGCGGTCACCGTTGTGGCCGAGCACCCGGACTATTGCCTCCAGTGGAATGCCGACTGTGCAGTCCCGAAGCAGGGTGAGATCGAACGCTTGCCGCACATCACGCTGAAACGGGGTGGTCGCCTCAGAATCAAAGCCACTCGCGAGGGAGAGACCACACACCTGAACGACTTTCAGACGCTGATCTCGGGGCAGTGGTTTACCAGTCGCTGGCAAGTGGAGGGGGCCGCGCGACTCTCTCCCGTGATCGTTCCGGGGCCGCGTGTTTTCCGCATCGTCGATCGCACCGATCCCGAGCGGCTTCAGTTCAGCGACGCGCTGGAGTTCACCTCGACCGCCGGCCAGACGGCCGACTTCGATGTCGCCCTTCGTCCGGGAATGACTGTGCGTGGCCAGCTCGATCCAGCTCTGCCGCGACCGGTCAAGAACGGCTTCATCGTCGTCACCATTTACGATGAACCGACCACGGGAACGAACCAGGACGGAGTGACCTGGCAGACGTGGGTGAAGGTCTCGGAGAACGGCGATTTTGAATTCCCGTCGTTGCCCAACTCGAAGGAAGTCCGGTTCCTCGCGTGGTGCGACGGATTTGTTTCAAAGCTGCCGGACGCGACCAAGCGACCCGCCACGATGAAGCCGACCGCCGTCTCCGGGATCTGGTTGCCGCAGTTCTTCACTGTGGAACCCGCTGCCAAGTATGAGATCGCGATGGAACCGGCCGCACAGTGTGAGATCACCGTCACCACGACGATGGGTCAACCCGTGGCAGGGGTGACGGTCGGCTTCAGTCCCAACGTCACTTACAACGGTCGCGGCAATACGATGTTTGGCTGGGCAGGTCGCAGTGAAATTTCCGTTCAGACCGACAACCAGTCGATCGGTGACAGCCTGCGAAAATCGGAGAACCGTTGGGACGAAAAGTTCAACAATCCCAATATGCTCAATCGGAGGTTTGAGGCCATCACTGACGCAGACGGCAGAGCATTCATCAAAGACCTGCCGGGCCGCAGTCAAGCAGTGGCTCTCGAACACGAGCAATGGGTCGTGAAGGGAAGCCGGACTCCACCGTTTCGATCGGACGTTCGCGGCTCGCTTCAGTCCGGCCAAACGACAACAGTCAAAGTCGTCGTCGTTGCGAAACCGAGGATCACCGACAAGCTCATCAACCCACGGCCCCCGCGCGGACCCTCCCTCCTCAGCGACACCATTCAAATCCTCCGATCAACCTTGCGACTGTGATGACGAGTGATTGCAAGGCGACCGCCGAGCTTATCTCCGGGTCTCCGGTACTCACGCATTGGGTTGCTTCACGGATCGATGTTCAACCTATAGCGTCAAACAGAACCAAGGAATGACGATCCAACCGATAAGGTTCGCCTCCACGGTGAGAATCAAAATCCAAATGGCTCGCTCGATGGTGATGAAACGGGATTCATGAAACCAAGCCCGTGCAAAGAATGCCGACATGTAAGCCGCCGGAATCATCACGACGCCGAACAATGCGAACTGAACCATCAAAATGAACAAAGTTAGGGCGACGCCATTCTTTGTCCAAAATTCTGATCCGAGCAGCAGCGCACCGACCAAGCAAAGCATAAGTGAACCTGCAACATGAACAAGCCACGCTGCGCGACAAGCGATGCCAACGGCCTCGCTCGTGGAGCAGGGAATGAATTGATTGCAGGGAATTTCGGTTGAGTGTGAGTTATCGAACATGGGACGAAACTCACGATTGAGGGGAAAGAAAAAAATCATTCACCGACGCGGACCGGGGGCGTCTCGGAGGCGGTCGAGGCCGAGGAGGAAGAGGTCTCGGACGGCGCGGAGCATTTCGCGGAGGTTGATTTTGGATTGGCCGACGATGCGGTCCTCGAAGGTGATCGGGGTTTCGATCATGCGGCAGCCGACGCGAGCGCAGCGGTAGAGCATCTCTTCTTGAAAGGCATAGCCGCGCGAGCGGAAGCGGGTGAAGTCGATCTCGCGCAGCTTGGCGATGCGGTAGCAGCGGAAGGCTCCGCTACAGTCTCTCGCCCGCAGTCCCAGCAGCACGCGCGAATAGACGTTGATCCCCTGACTCATCACGTGACGCTTCAGACTCCAGCCGACGATCTCTCCCCCCGGCACGTATCTCGAACCGATGGCCACGTCGGCCGATGACACACTGCGCAGGATCGCTGGCAGGTGGCGCGGGTGATGGCTGAAGTCGGCGTCCATGTTGAGGACGAAGTCGTAGTTGTGTTCGATCGCCCACTGAAACCCCGCCAGCGTGGCGGCTCCCAATCCCGACTTCTCGGTGCGGAGCAGCAGCTTCACGCGCGAGTCGTCTCGACCCAGAGTTCGCACCACGTTGGCCGTGCCATCGGGAGAACTGTCATCGACGACCAACACGTCGGCTTGCGGCAGTGCTGCGAGAATGAGCGGGATCAGTCGCCCGATGTTCTCATGTTCGTTGTAGGTGCAAACCGTCACCACGAGCCGCTGTGAGGAAGTCTCGGGTTGCGATGGAGCAGACGACATGCAGGATTCCAAACGAAGTGATGGGGGAGAGCGAGAGAGATGATGCGTGAAGTGGTAAGCAAGAAGCCGAAGTCGGGCGCTGTCCCAATGGAACTTGTTTTCGATCGTAGCCACGCTCGCCAAGAGCGTGGGGATTACGAATCGGCCCGTTCACCCACGGTCTGGCGACCGTAGCTACCTAAAACAAGTGCCATTGGCCTCTGTCCTGTCGGCGGAGCGACAGGACTACAGTCAGTGAGGCTATCCCCGAGGAGCGGTGCCGACGGTGGGGGGCGTGGCTTCGTTCGACAGCAGTGGCAACGCAGGAGTCGGTTCGTCGGGGGTCGGCGCGGGAGGCAGATTGTCGCGTGCGGCGGGGGCGAGACCAATACCGACAGGCGCGGGCTGCTGCTTGGGCAACGGCGGCAGATCGATCCCACCCGGCGTGGGCTGCGGTCCCGCTGGTGGCTCAACCGGCAGCGAGAGGAAGGCGGTGATGTGGTCGGTCGATTTCTCACCGAGACTCGCCATGCGCTGAGCCGCCTCGAAGACCTCGCGCCCGCGCGTGTCGTCTTCAAAGTGCAGCATGACTCCGAGCAGAAAAAGTCGATCTGCATCGCGAATGTCGTCACGCAGCCACTCGGCCACCTTGTGCATGAAGGAGGTCCGCACGATCTGGCTGTGGGGGCCGAAGACGGTGGCGAGCTTGGCTCCCGTCTGAGGCAACGTCGGGTCGAGGAACACGCCGCGCTTGAACTCGCGCACGGCTGATCCATAGTGCTGGAGCGCGACGAAGACGAAGCCGAGTCGATAGTGAGCCTCGGCTCGATCCGGCGCGGCATCCACCGCCGCGCGGTAGTCGATGTAAGCCTGCGCCCAAAGTTGCTTGCGAAATTTTTCATCGCCGATGGATTGTCTCTCCAAACTCTTCAACTTGGCTGCGGCACTCGACTCGACGACAGGAACCTGTGACGGATCAAGCCTGCCCACGACGGGCTGAGCCTGTCCGAGGCCATCCGCGAAATCGGGTTGAACGGGACTCGTAGCGGCACTCGGTCGCAATGACCGATCCAATGGTGCGACGTTCGATGTGAACGAACCGGGATTGGTCAACGATCCCAAACCATAGATGTAGGGGCCGGGTGCAGTGACGCTGACCGGGGCCACGAACACGACAGATGGGCCTCCCCCATAGCTGTAGCCGTAAGGTGCCGATCCCCACGGTGATACGTACCCGTATCCAGCGCCGTAGGGCGAGTAACCCGGCCACCCGGAAACCGAGTGCGTTCCACGAAACGACCCCGTTGTGGTCTGGCCACCGTAACCATGCCACGGTCTCCCATATTGTCGCTCGTACTGATAATGCGCCTGCGTCGGACCATACGGATGGCCGGTCGAACCGTACACCGTTGGATAGCTCGATGTCTGAGCCTCACTCTGCGCGGCAACTCCCCCCAAACACACTCCACTCACAGCGATGACGAGCCAGCGGAACATGGTGCAGTCACTCCCAAAGTTCATGAACAACGGCGGTCGTAAAGCGAAGACTTCTAGCGACCGCATTATTGGCCTCGCTCAAAACAGGGTCAACAAGCTCGACACATTCAGTCAGGGCCGGGTGTCGTCGCTCATGGGACTTGATGGCTCGTGCTGCCTGTGGCGGGCTTCATGGCGGATTGGCTGATGTTGATTCCGGTGCGTCGGGCTTTGCGTCGAGATCGACGATTCCCAGTGCTTCCATCCGGCGGTAAAGGCGCGGCCGGTTGATACCGAGCAGTTCTGCTGCGCGGGCTTTATTCTGACGGCTCTCGACCAGAGCCAGTTCGATTTGCTCGCGCTCGATCCGTTCGAGCAGTGGGTCGAGCGGTTCGACATGCGGACGGATCGACGGGCCAATGGACTGTGCGCCGACACCCGCTCGAAAGCGGAAAGGGAGGTGTTCCAGCGCGATCATCGGGAGCGAACACGCGGCGCGTGCCTCTTCAATCACGACACGCAATTCGGCGGCATTGCCCGGCCAGTTGTAGCGACGGAACTGACGCCAGACTTCGTCGGTGAAACCACCCACCTGTTCGACCGCGCCACGATTCAACTCTTCGAGAAAATGTTGTGCGAGCGGCTCCAAATCCTCGCGACGTTCTCTGAGCGGCGAGACCTCCACCACCAACGTACTGAGTGCGAAGTACAACTCGCGCGAGAACGTCTCCTGTGCCACCAAGGGTTCCAGCGAGCGCGTCGATCCGGCCAGCACGCGTGCGGCGTGCGGCCCTGTATTCGAACCGAGCCACTCCACCAACGAGCGTTGAAAATCGACCGGGGCGGCGTCGAGATGATCGAAGTAGACCGCACCCGCGCGCAGCACATCGGCCTGCTGGTCATCGCGCATCCGCGTGAGAGTCGCCTCCAAATCTTCGGTCGCGGCGCGGCGGCAATCGAGCGGCACAAAGGCACGTTTCGCGAGCGGGCTTTGGTAATGCAGGACTCGCGCCAGATGCTGCTTGCCAACACCGGTCTCCCCCACGAACAGCACCGACGCCATCGACGGCTGAGCCAGCTTGAGCTGCGCGAACGCGCGTAGCAGCACCGCACTCCGACCGATCAGCGATCCTTCACCGAAGCGCCGCCGGATCGACTGCCGCAGCGAAGCCAACTCCGCATGCAGCCGCTGCGTGCTGGGAGTCCGCTCGTCATTGGCCGCCGCCGTGACCGATACGATCACGCCCAGCAGCGCATTGACTGACTGATCATCATTCATCAGCGGATAGAAGTAGATGACACGTGGCAGCGGATCAGCCGCGCGCCGCGGCAACGATCCCTGCGCTTTGGCCGGACTTCCCTGCCACGCTGCGGGGGGAGGAGCCAGTGCCGCCAACAACGCCTCGGGGCCGAGAGAATTCGGCTCGGAGACATAGTCGCAGACCTGGCCCAACACATCGGCCCCATTCCAACCGGTCAGTCGTTCGCAACCGTGGTTGAAGAAGACCAGCCGTCGCTGTGCGTTGAGTACAAACAACGGCAGGTCGGTGTCCTTAAGCCAGGCTTCGAGACGGCGAGTTGTGCGAGCACGTTGGGGCATGGTGAAGCTGTGAGCGATGAGTTTGTGTCGGGTGCGTGGACTACTTCGAGTTCTAAATGTGTTGCAATTGAGTCAAGTTTGCTCGACTTCAGACTGAAGGCTGGTTTCGCGTCATCCGTGCCCCCGGCTTTGCCATCCGTGCGATATCCAAAACGGGATTAGCACGGATGGCAAAGCCGGGGCACCGATAAAACAATTGGCAATTGCCGCCGGTTGAACATTGCACTCGGTCTGAGGCAACGCCTCGCGGGAGTCTTCGGAACGCACCGTCATTACGTATCACGTCACCACAAGGGTGTGTTCCGAAGACTCCACACACCCTACTAGTGCTTCGTCTACGCTTAATTTGGGGGTAGCCATGTTCGCCAGAACGTGGGAATCCCACACTCTGGCGAGTGCAGCTACCCGATTATTTAGCGTGGCGGACGCACTAGTCTTATTATTATTTCGCAATTATAAATGACCAATTCGCAATTAGAAATTTCTTTCCATCCACCTGTTTTTTATGGCCTTTTGCGATCAACCATCACGCCGCCTTCGGCCTCAATTGCAATCGGGGCATCACGGCATCGGCGTCCCAGGTGCGCCACGGAGCGTCACCGCTTTGCCATAATTTTTCGAGATAGGTCTTGTCGCGCAGAGTATCCATGCACTGCCAGAAGTCGCCGTGCTGATAGGCCGCCAGTTGACCGTCCGCAGCGACTCTTTCCAGCGCGCTGGCTTCGAGGCTGTCGGAGTCACTGCTGAGGTAATCGAAGATCGCAGGCTCGAAGACGAGGAAGCCGCCGTTAATCCAGCCTTCGCCGGAGACCGGCTTCTCGGTGAAGTTCTCGACCAGACCGTCGTTGATCACTAAGCCGCCGAATCGAGCTGGGGGACGCACGGCCGTCACGGTTGCTAGTTTGCCGTGCGACTTGTGGTACGCGAGCAACTCAGTCAGATCGACGTTACTCACGCCGTCTCCGTAGGTGAGCATGAAGGTCTCACCATCGAGCCACTCCTTGAGCCGCAGCAGGCGACCGCCGGTGTTCGTGGCCGCGCCGGTGTCGATCAGATTGACGGACCAATCTTCGGCCTCGCGAGCTTCGCGGTGAACCATCCCGCGTGCGAAGTCGATCGTCAGATTGCCGCTGAGGTTGTAGCTGTCGAGAAAGTAGCTCTTGATGAAGTCGCCCATATAGCCGAGCGCGACGAAGAACTCATCGCAGCCGTGATGGGCGAAGTGCTTCATGATGTGCCAGAGAATCGGTTTCCCACCGACCTCGACCATCGGCTTCGGACGAGCGACCGTCTCCTCTTGGAGTCGAGTCCCCAATCCTCCTGCAAGCAGGACCACGCGCATGTTGCCCTCCGTGGCAAATCAATTGAGCAGCGTTGGCTGTGATTCGTTTCCAGCTCTGAGGGGATGAACACGCGCTCCGCGAATGCTCTGAGGCGATGGCCTCGACCCCCAACAAAACTGGGCACGACCGTATTTTGACCGCGAGCTTGTAGTTGTCGTTTCACGGTAATGCAACAGCAGTTTCGGGCGAAGGAAGACGCGCGATCCGCACGCGGTTTATTTGCGGAACGCCAGCATCTCGCACTACTCACTCGCGACCTCTTGTTGGCTTGTGATCGCTTCCTCGGCCGCGCACTTATAGAAGGGCGGGCGGCGTGACATGGGAGCGGAGACTGCGTCCGCTTTCATCCGTGGCCCGGCTTTGCATCCGTGCGAACTCTTCTTGAGGGACAAGAGTGAATCGCACGGATGGCAGGGCCGGAGCACGGATGATGAGAGGGCAAGAAGAAGAGCGAGAGTTTCATCTGGGCCGCAACGTGACTTCACCAAAGGTTGCCTTGAGCTGCGGTCTCCCGCGCCGATTCAGGCCGCTTTCGACTCGGCGGGGTATCCGAGCTTCTCCATCGTCGGGCCAGCGATGCGATAGAAGCGGCTCACATCGTCTGCGGGCCAGTCGGCTTTGTCGGGAAAGCCGAACGATTGCGAGTGGTTGTTTTTTTGGTTGTATTTTTGGTTGTATTTTTGCGTCAGCCACTGCGGATCGCCCTTGATCCCGAGAAACTCTTCCAGCCGCTGTAACTCCGCTCGACCTCGTTCCGCTTCACCGCTGAGGTCTTCGAGATGAACGATCGTCCATTGATCGCGCGGGACGGATTGCAGACGAGTGAGTGCTTTCTCATTTCGGTTCTGCCAGAGCCATGCCATCTTTTCGACGGGAGTCATCGTCGGCCAGGCGGCGAACCACGGATCGGTCTGTTCCGGCTGCATTCCGAAGCCCGAATAGCGTCCGGGAAGGCGATAGCCGAGAGTCCGACAGACCGCACGAACCACTGCCTTCACACCGCCCAATTTTGAATGACCGTCGGGAAATTGGTAGCCGAGCTTGATGCCGCTGCGGGCGAAGTCACGGCCATCACGAACTCCCAGTACGATGCGGACGCTCGGGTCGATCTCATATATCACGTCGAGGAAATGGACGTAGGGATTACTCGAATCGCGAAAGGTTGCCAGATCGACACCGGCCAGATGCGTCTTCATCATGGCTCGCCGCAACCGGATGTCCGCCAGCAAGTCCGACGGTGCGTTGTCGTATCCGGGTAAGGCTCTCAACTGACCGACCAGCCCGCGCACGTTGTACTCGTGATGAGCATCGAAAATCTTCGAGTACAGCCCCGTTCCGCTGCGACCACTTCCCGTAAACACGATCATCGGCAATCCTTCCACTTCTCTCCGAGAAACGCACCAGCGACGACCTTGTTGCTGGCGATGGTCTATGACGAACAGGCTGCTGAAAGACGTAGAGCAGGCGGCTCGCCTGCCGAGTTTTCTCGTTGAAAGAACTGGCGAGTCGCCTGTTCTACGGTGCTTTTTCAACAGGCTGCTAATGCCTCGTCGGGCCGAGTGTACATTTGGTCTTGAAGAGCGCACACCCCTGTTTCTCACGTCCACCCACGCTGCCCATTCAGCCCGACGAAGCCGTTTCGCTCGACCGATATTTGCGGAAGAGTGGCTCGACGATTTCGGGAGGCACGAAGTCTCGCAGCTTCTCGGTCGTACTGCGTTGGCTCAGTTGAGCGATCTGTTTGATGAGGCTGCTGGAGATGTGCGTGTAGCGTTCGCTGGCCATCAGGAACACGGTGTCGATCTCGGGATCGAGTGCTCGGTTGGCGAGGGTCATCGTGAACTCGGTCTCGATGTCGGAGAGAGTCCGCACCCCGCGCACCAGCACTCGCGCGCCGCATTGCCGGATGAACTCGACCGTCAGCTCTTCAAAGCAACGGACTTGGACGTTCCCAAACGGTTGGAGAACTTGCGTCGTGAGATCGAACCGCTCCTCGGGCGAGAAGAGCGGACGCTTCTCGGGGTTGATCCCGATCCCGACTGTCAGTTGATCGAAGATCGTGGCCGCGCGGCGAATGATGTCGAGATGCCCGAGTGTCAGCGGGTCGAAGCTGCCGACGTACACGGCGTGATGGGAATTGAGGGCGGTCATGTGGCGAGGCTCCATTGGCGGGAGAGATCCATTGTCACTGGTTCATTGGGATGAGGGCGGGGAGTTTGTCGGAATGGACTCGAACATCCAAGGGAACGAAACTCGTCCAGCCCTGCTGTCGTATTGGCAGAGGCTGGTCTGACGAGTTGCCGTTTGTGACGAAGCCTCATTCGATCTTGAGCAACTCCCCAATAACTTCTCGGTTCGTTAAAATCGTCGCTGCACGGGAAACGCCGAAAATGAGCCGGTTCTCTGGTGAGCAATCGGTAAGGTCTGCTCGGTACGACAGGCTGAATGATGCCGGTATGTTGTTTGCGGTCGGACGGCTCGTCGCGAGTGTGGTTCGACGAGTCCGGCCTTCTAGGTGTCTGTCCGGATACCCGTAGGGTGGGCACTGCCCACCACAATCGGTCGTTGATGGTGGGCAGTGCCCACCCTACGGAAGGTATGGCCTTC
>JAYVOX010000014.1:0-10741 GCA_043757695.1 Schlesneria sp. | reverse complement strand
CCGGATTCTTCGCCGAAAAGTCCGGGGCCTCACGGCACCCGGCTCACCAAAGCCTGACAGTGATTGATGCGCCGGTCCCTACCGTCCGGTAAGGGTGCGTGGAGTCTTCGGAACGCGACCATCGTCGCGCCGAACAGATGGTGTGTTCCGAAGACTTCACCACACCCTACTTTCCGCGAACGGCCTGATCGACTTCACTCGACGTTGCTTCGCCTTGCTGGCCGCGAACGCTGCTGACAGAATCGCCGGGCCTGATCTCCCCTTCCGGCTTTATCCGTGCCCCGGTTTTGCCATCCGTGCGACTCACTCTTTTTCACGCACAGAGACCGCACGGATGCAAAGCCGGACCACGGATGAAGGCGGTCGCGGGTCAGACCCAGCACATCAGTCTGGTAGAGTGCGTGGAGTCTTCGGCACGCACCATCGTCGCGCCGAACAATGGTGTGTGCCGAAGACTTCACACACCCTACCTCGCATCACACTCTCGAAGGATCACCTGCCATGAACCCAAGCTCCGCGTTGCGAGCCGCTCTGTTCTCTCTCTCGCTGTTGCTGTTCAGTCTCACCGCGCACGCCGATGACTGGCCGCAGTGGATGGGGCCGCAGCGTGATGGTGTCTGGCGCGAGACGGGGATCGTGGAGACCTTCCCCAAGGACGGCCCGCCGGTGCGCTGGCGCGTCAAAATAGGCGGCGGTTATGCGGGACCGGCCGTGGTCGGCGATCGGGTCTTCGTCACCGACAAGTTGCTGCCCGAAGGAGTCACCAACCCCAGCAACCCGTTCTCGCGAGATCGTCAAACGGCGACCGAGCGCGTGCTGTGTCTCAACGATTCCGATGGCTCGATCCGTTGGAAGCATGAGTACCCGTGTGCTTACACCGTCAGCTATCCGACCGGGCCGAGGACGACGCCCGTCGTGAAGGACGGCCGCGTCTACACGCTCGGTTCGGAAGGACATCTGATTTGTCTCAACGCCGACAACGGCGACGTGATCTGGTCGAAGGACTTCAAGGTCGAGTACGGACGCCGGACTTCGCCCGTCTGGGGTTACTCGGCCAATCCGCTGCTCGATGGAGACCGCTTGATCTGCTTGGTCGGTGGTGAAGGAACGACGGTCGTCGCCTTTCACAAGGACACTGGCAAGGAACTCTGGCGCGCACTTGATTCCTCCGAACGACATGGGCCGGGATACGGTTCGCCGATCATCATTGAGGCGGGAGGCCAGCGACAGTTGATCGTGTGGCATCCGTCGGCCGTCAGTTCGCTCGACCCGGTCTCTGGAAAACTGCTCTGGAATCAACCGTTTGAAGTTCAAGAGGGACTGACCGTCGCGACGCCGCGATTCAGCGGTGACAAGCTGTTTCTCAGCGCGTTCTACAACGGATCGCTCCTCTTGAAGCTGGATGAAACGCGTCCTGCTGCCTCCGTCGTCTGGCGACGCCACGGTCAGAACGAACGGCTGACGGACTCACTGCACTGCCTGATCAGCACGCCGGTCATTGAGGATGGCCGCATCTACGGCGTCTGTAGCTACGGGGAATTGCGATGCCTCGACTTGGCAACCGGCGATCGCAAATGGTCCACATTCCAAGCAACCAGCGGTGAGTCGCTGCGCTGGGGAACCGCCTTCATCGTCAAGCACGAAGACCGCTACTTCCTCTTCAGCGAACAAGGCGATCTGATCATCGCCCGCTTCACGCCGACGGCTTACACCGAACTGAGTCGCGCCCACTTGCTGGAACCGACCGGCCCGGCTCAGCGCCGTGAAGTCGTCTGGTCGCACCCCGCCTTCGCCAACCGCTCGGTCTACGCCCGCAACGACAAAGAAATCGTCTGCGTCTCGCTCGCCAAACCGTAACGGCAAGGTTGGAAACGCAGACCTCCTGCAATTGAGATCGAACGTTCCTGCCGCCATCTTCATCCGTGCCCCGGCCCTGCCATCCGTGCGATTCATTCCTGCTTCAAAGCAGAGATCGCACGGATGGCAGGGCCGGGGCACGGATGAAGAACGAAGAGAAAAGGGGCGGTGCGGGTTACTCGCCAACAGGACATCGCAAACTCGTGGTTCGAGGTCAAAGTCTGACGGATCACTGCGCGCGGGTTGATGAATGGAATCCGTCTATTGACAGTCTTGCTCCTCTGTTAGATTCCGGCCGACAGATTAGCTGGGACGGTGAACGCCTGCAGTTCAGTCTGTTGGACACATCCCCATCAAAACCACGACGCTTTAGCGAGGACACCCGTGACATGAATCGTTCTTGCCGACAACTGTTGAAGGGCGCACTTAGGCGAGCGGCAGGAATTGTCAGACCACGATGTCGGATGGGCACTCTTGCCCGTCCCGGCTTGAAGACAGAAGTCCGGACGGGCAAGAGTGCCCATCCTACAGGGACTTTTCTTCTTGCCGCTCGCCTGACGGCGTTCTTGTTGGTACTCGTGTCTCTCTCGTGCATCACGCTGGCTGACGACGGGTTCCCACCCCAGTCGATGATTGTGCTCCCGCCGTCAGTGCCGTTCTCAGACGGTAGTGTCGTTCCAGGTTCACCGCTATTTCCCGGTGCGAGCGACGGTGGGACGACCGGCTCTTCCGTGTGGCCTCAACGGGAGGCGGCTCCGTTTTCCTCTTCCTCTCAGTTCCCTTTGCACGGCAATGGGATCGACGATCAGTGGTCGCAGGCGAACTGGGCCGATACGAGTTGGGACTGGCACTTCCTTCCCAAGGGACTGCTCTATCAGTCCTATGTGGCCGGTGAAAAAGAGCCGCGATTCTCGAACGCGGTCCTAAGTGAGTCGGGCGGACAGACACAGTGGGACTCCACGTTGGGCTGGCGGCTCGGGCTGGTTCGCTTCGGAACGGCGCGCGGGACTCAGCCCGAAGGTGTTCAACTCGATGTCGAAGGCGGGACGTTCCTGCGTGTGCTGCCCAATCAAGGGAACGACCTCCAGTCGATCGACTTCCGTGCGGGGATTCCCCTCACCTGGCGTGAAGGTCCGTTTCAAGCAAAAGTCGCCGCGTATCACATCGAGTCTCACGTGGGCGATGACTTTCTCGTGAAGCATCCGGGATTTGTCCCGAACAATTATGACCGCACCGCTGTCGTGTTTGGCCTCGGGTACTTCGTGTTCGATTCGCTGCGGCTCTATTCGGAAGTCGGTTGGGGAATCAGCGGGTCGGCCAACGACAAGCCCTTCGAGTGGCAGAGCGGTCTGGAATGGAGCAGCCCTCACGCGACCGGAATGCGCGGCACGCCTTATTTCGCCGCCAACGTTCATCTGCGCGAGGTGACTCACGGCAGCGGCAGCGTCAATGTGCTCGCCGGTTGGCAGTGGCGTCGCCGTCAATCGGACCATGTGTTTCGAGTCGGCCTGCAATACTTCAGCGGGAAGAACAATCAGTACTCGTTCTTGCAGGAGAACCAACAGTTGTTCGGCTTTGGCGCGCGGTACGACTACTGACACAGTGCGCCAGGGCCATCAACTTTTTCAAAGTAGGGTGGGTCGAGTCTTCGAGGCCCACCGTCTGCCAAACGACTGATGGTGGGCCTCGAAGACGCGACCCACCCTACAGTTTGTCCGATTTGAAAAGGGCATTGGCCCTGGGCCGTGCGCAGCGCGGCTTGGTCAGGGTTTGATGTCGCCGATATACTCCTGCGGCCTGATGGGGTCTGTGATTTTGAGGCAGTGATTTTTTAAAAAGGTGCGGGACCGGTTGGGGTCCCCGTGGCAATCCAGAGGAAGCCAGTTCATGACTGACGAAGTGAAGCGTTCGGCCGTTGAAGTCATCAAAGAGGGAAGCCATCAACTGCGAGGGACGCTCGCCGAGGAGTTGTTGCACGACCACGAGTTCGGCAAGGACTCGGAACATCTCATCAAGAATCACGGCATCTATCAGCAGGATGATCGCGACGTTCGCAAGGCCAAGAACGACGACGGCACCGCCAAGGGGAAGCAGTACATCTTCATGGTCCGGACGCGCGTGCCGGGAGGGAAGGTGTCGGCGGCGCAGTTCCTTGCCCACCTCGATCTGTGCGACCAGTACGGAAACGAAACGCTGCGCGTCACCACGCGACAAGGCTTCCAACTGCACGGCGTCATCAAACGCGACTTGAAGAGGGCGGTGCGAGGTCTGAATGACACGCTGCTCACCACACTCGCGGCATGTGGCGATGTCGAACGCAACGTGATGTGCTGCCCGGCCCCGATCAAGAACGATCTCGTTCACGATCAGATGCAGGCGATGGCCGATGCCATTGCCGCGCATCTCAAGCCGCGCACGACCGCGTACCACGAGATTTGGCTGACCGACGACGCGGGCGAAAAGACGAACGTCGCCACGGGATTCACTCCGGTCGATGAGCCGATCTACGGGACGGTCTATCTTCCTCGCAAATTCAAAACGGCGATCGCTCTCCCCGAAGACAACTGCATCGACATCTACACGCAAGACCTCGGGTTCCTCGCCATCGTCGAACCGGATGCTGCCGGAAAGCGACAGATCGTCGGCTATAACGTGCTGGTCGGCGGTGGTCAGGGGAAGACCCCTTCCGCCGAAAAGACCTTCGTCGCGATCGCACAGAAACTGGCGTTCGTCACGCCCGAGCAAGTCGTGAAGGTGGCCGAGGCGATCGTCAAAGTGCAACGCGATTTTGGAAACCGCGAAGATCGCAAGGTCGCGCGCCTGAAGTACACGATTCACAATCACGGCTTGGAATGGTTCAAAGCCAAGGTCGAAGAATACTTTGGCCAATCGCTCCCCGGCCCGCGCGACATTGATGTCACCGACGTAGACGATCACATCGGCTGGCACGAGCAGGGGGATGGCAAGCTGTTCCTCGGCATCAACATTGAGTGCGGTCGCATCAAGGATGAAGGTTCGCTGCGAATCAAGTCGGGGTTACGAGCCATCCTCACCAAGTACGGCATGGAGACGCGCTTGACCGCGCTCCAGTCGGTCCTGCTCTGCAACATCGACCCCCAAGACAAGGCCGACATCATTCAGATGCTCGCCGCTCACGGCATCAAGCAGGACCACGAGTTGACACTGCTCCGCCGCTATTCGATCGCCTGCCCGGCGTTCCCGACGTGCGGATTGTCGATCACCGAATCCGAACGCGCCCTCCCGACCATCATCGACGAGTTAGAAGTCGAAATGGCCAAGCTCGGTATCAAAGGCGATCGCATCTCGGTCCACATGACCGGTTGCCCCAACGGCTGCGCTCGACCCTATACGCCCGATATCGGCCTCGTCGGCAAGCAGGCGGGAGTCGGCGGCGCACTCGGCAAGTACACGATCTATCTGGGCGGCAACTCTCAAGGAACGCGACTCGCCTTCATCTATAAAGACTCCGTGCCTCAAGCTGACATCGCCGCGACCTTGGTCGCACCACTCCAATACTTCAAGGCCAACCGCCTCTCCGGTGAAGAGTTTGGAGATTTCTGCCATCGCAAGGGCGTGGCCGATCTCCAGCAACATGCCTCGTAGTCCGACAGCTCGTAGCCAGTCCCTCATACGCACATACGCAGTCCAAGAATTATCTGCGCAATGCCCCAGTCGAGACTTCCGAAGTCTCTAAGACTTCGGAAGTCTGTCGATCGCGGTTGTTTATTGGAATGTGTATCAGTTCAAACGTGCGATGAGTGTAATCGCTATTATGAGCGGGTCTCCCGGCCGCACTAAATCGCTCGACCAGCCATCACTGCTTCGCACTTGATTGCCGCAGCGGTTGGCTGGTCGGGCTAGAACACTGGAACGATTGCACTCGACGATTAACAAATTGTCAGAACAAAGTTGCATATGCAGAAAGCCAAGGCTACGCTCCCCCCGAGTTGGTGAGTCTTCGGACTCGGCTTTCGGCTGTCATCTGGGGCGAGTTCCATCGTCCGGCCATGTTTCATCCGTCGCGGATCGTCTCGTCAACGATCTGCCGCTTGGCTCAAATCCCTTGTTTTATAGTGGGCTATCCCGTTGTCTGCTTCCGTTCTGGAATCTGAGGAGAGAATGATGTTGAGATCGAATCGACGCGCTCGTGGCTTTACGCTGATCGAGTTACTGGTGGTGATCGCGATCATCGCGGTCTTGATCGCACTGCTGCTACCCGCGGTTCAGCAGGCACGCGAGTCTGCCCGCCGAACACAATGCAAGAACCATCTCAAGCAATTTGGTCTGTCACTGCACAATTATCACGACACGTTTTTGGCTTTCCCGCCGGGAGCGGTGCGTCGGTTTTGGACGACTGCCAGCTTTCCCTTCCCATCCTGTGGTGGAAGTTGGTGTACGAGCATGTTGTCTTGGGGAACGCGCATCCTGCCATATATGGATCAGGCGGCGCTCTATGGCCAAGTCGATTTTGATGTCGAGCCAGGCATGACGGCTCCGAACACAAATTTGCGTCTGAAAAATTTGCCACCATTCCGCTGCCCGAGTGATCCGGGACGAGGTAACAATGCTGCCTACGCTCCCAGCAATTACATGGCTTGTCTCGGTGACACGGTCACAGATCGCCAACAAAACGCGGCATGGAAAGGAGTCCTCGACACTAACTCGAATTCGCAAATTCGCGATGTCACGGACGGGACATCGAACGTGATGGTGTTGGCAGAAATTCGCGTCGGACATCCGGCGGACCAGACGCAAAATCCATCGGCCGCCGGTGTTTGCCCAGCTCCCGGCGCGATTACAAATCCCAGCGTTCGAGGATATTCGTGGATGTACGGTAACGCCGCCACGAGTTACGCCTTCAGTACGCTGTACCCACCAAACAGCTCGCTACAAGAGTGTGCCTTGAACTCAAACTATGTTCTTGGCGGGGCACGCTCTTTCCATACCGGAGGCGTTCACGTGCTACTCGCTGACGGAGCTGTGCGGTTCGTCGGTGATAACCTGGACCAGACTACATGGATCCGGTTGGGCAATAAGTCCGATGGTGCTGTTGTTGGCGAATTCTAAGTTTCAATTCACAGGCCAAGTCGTTGATTTGTGACCGATGCGTTGCAAACGAGTTCTTGATGACCTCTGTCGCTTGTTCAATGCCGGGACACGTCAGTTCCGCTCTTCGACCGACAACATCTTTTGTGGCAGCCGTTGGTCTCGTACCAACGGCTGCTTTTTCGTTCAGTTGGCCCGTGAGGGCTGGTCGCCTTCGCGTAAATCTCAGCCGTTTCGGATTTATACCGCGCGGGCTGGAGTGAGACGTAGCCGCACCTCGCCAGAGTGCGGGCGTGACGCTCAAAATGCCCACAGGAGCGCGACAAGGCGTCAGTTTTGGCCGCGTGAGATATAACAGGACTCGTGGCGGCATCTATGAGGACACGTACCCGCTCCATTAGTGATGCCGCTGGCGCAGCTCGTCTGTTGCACAACGTGTCTGCTGCGAATCATCAAACGGAAACAGCTCGTTGGACGAAAATGGCCTTTGCGGCCTTCGTGTTGATGATCGCGATGCGGCCAATTGCGAATGCCGATTTGTGGTGGGTTTTGAGCCATGGTCGGGCTGTTGTGGATGGGAGTTTGGCTCCCAGTCAACATTTGCTGGCAGGAGACTCGCTGGCTGAGGCTCCTTGGTTGCAGGGTGTGCCGTTTCTGCTGCTGTTCTTGTTCGGTGGTGTATTCCCACTCATGGCCCTCAAGTTGGCTGCGGTCTCTGGCGGAGCCGCTTGGTGTTGGAGACACGGCTGCGGATTGCCGGATTCGTTTCGCCTCGCGGCTACTGCCAGCTTTGTTGTTGCGACTCATTCAGCCTTTGGACCGACGGCTCCACTGTGGGACGCACTCGGACTGATGATCGCGATGCGATGGTCGCGACAGATTCGCGTGGAGTCCCTCCGCTCAACAGCAACAAGGTTCGCCGTGTTGACCTGTCTCTGGTCCAACTTGGGTTCACTGCCGATTCTGGTTTACTTGCCCCTCGCCACCGAAGCACTTTCCAATGACGAGGACAACCGAAGTGCGACATCCCGAAAACGGTGGCTGTTGATTACGGGAGCGACACTGTTGGGAAGCGGCCTGACGCCTCGCGGCCCACTGACGCTTTGGGACTCCTTACGACAATTGGCTCCGTGGCTGGTGGAGTCTCAAGCCGTCTTGGATCAAACGTCATGGCGACCGCTTTGGGACATACCCTGGGATGGTCTCGTCATCGCGTGGAGCTTGCTCACTCTGCTCACCTTGGCCGGAATGCTCCAGTCCCCATCAACGTCACGCGGAGCTTGGCTCATGTTCGCTCTCGTGCAAGGCTTTGGACTGCGGTCGTACCCCAGCGCCGTTGTTCTGAGTGTCTGGTTGGCTGTTCGGACGATCGAGGTGTGGCAGCAAATTCCTCAGACATGGCCGCAGTGGTTTTCCCACGCCTCCGTCATCAATGCCGCACGCATTGTCTGTATGAGCATCGGAGGCATGGCCGCCTTGGGGATGGAACCATTTTCCGAGTCACGGACTGGTTGGGGGTTGAGTCGGCAGTTGGAAGTCCGCGAACTGGCCGCAGCCATCGGAACAACGAATCACCGGGGCACAGCCCACTGCGCCGACATTCTGGCTGCGGGAATGTTGGCTTGGAGTGAAGTGCCAAACATCAAGCCGTTTCTGGTGCCGCACCGCGCATTGTTGAACGGCACCCTGCGCGATGAAGTGCTGGTGACGCGCGAGTTGGAGACCGGTTGGTTGCAGCGTCACCAGCGGAGCGATGAGACGCCGGGCGGCTGGTGGTTGACGTTGCAATCGAGGCAGACCGTACTCGTGGTGACATCCGCAGACCGTGCCTCGCTCATCTCGGGATTGGAATCGACGCTCTGGAAACCACTGTCACTCGATTCGCCGGTCATTCCTTACGCGATGGCCGGAGATCGAGAGTTCTCGCCACGAATCGTGCAGGTGCTGAACCAGCGCGAACTCGTCGATCGCGGTTCGTGGAGTTATCAAGTGGAACCCGCCGCTGGAAACGACCGACTGCTCGATGCCATTGGCTTGGTCACGGGAGTGCCCGATTCCAGAACTCTCGCGCGCCAAGCCCGCGTCTTGCGCGCGATGAATCTGCCGCAAGCCGCCATGAGAGTTCTCCGTCCAATCCTGTCGTCTTCGCTGATGCAATTTGTGAAGCTCGACTCGACTGCCCATCGTGAACTGGTCGCTTGTCAGGTCGAGTTAGCCGATCGAGAGTGGCTGACTTGCGGCGCGATCGATGAGTTCCGGAGAGCCGTCGTTGATCGGTTGATCGCCTCCGATCGACGACGTTTGCCGCCGATGCCAGCCGTGGAAAAGACCACGCTCACCGAGGCCGTTGTATCGCGGCGGAGAACCGCCGTGGAGCTGTATTTGCGAGGGAACCCACTCGCCGCAGCCGAGTTGCTGGTCGGTGATGATCCGTCCATGATGTGCGCTCGAGCGGCCCTCCTGTGGGAAGCCGGTGTTCCCGAGCAGGCGTTTGAAGTCTGGACCGCTCTGACGGTCCGGTTTCCTGCCAGTCGTTTTGCGTTGGTCGGTCGTCATGCACTGGATTCGTCAAATTACTGATCGACATCGAATCGGTTGGCAAGCGGTTGGGCTGCTGTGTGTCGTCACCGCTTGCACCATCGCCAGTTGGCAGTGGCTACCTCGTGAGCGGCGTTTGCCCGCTGCTCACTTTTCCGGATCGATAGCCCCCGCCGCTAACAGCCGTTGTGCGGATTGCCATCCGGGCCAGGTTCGCTCGCTCGCACAAGCACCTCACATGCAGACGCTGCATCGTGCCACCGCTCCCGAGATCGTGGCGAAATTCCAGGGCCTGAGTTTTCGAGATCGGTCGTCGGGTGAAATTACCGACGGGTTTGAGTTTCTTGACGGTCAGTTGTGGAGAAAATGTTCCACTTACCCCGATGCGATTCCGATTGACTGGGTCTTCGGCTCGGGACGACACGCCCAAACGCCAGTCACCGTCCGTGAGTCACCCCAGGGAAAGACGGAACTGCTCGAACATCGCTTCTCACATTATCCCGGTATCGGAATGGACCTGACACTGGGCAACGTCACGACGACGAAGCCCGCTCCCGGCTGGCACGGCTTGGGAACGCGAATGACCTCCGCCGATGCCACAGACTGCTTCGGTTGTCACACCACGTGGCTACCGAACAACGAGGGAAAACTTGACCTGAACCGACTGGTTGCGGGAGTTCGATGCGCCCGTTGCCATCTCGGCGGTGAGTCTCATTTGGCCGCCGTCGCCGCAGGGCAACCCGACTCGAAGATGGAGCGTTGGCGAGACCTGTCGCCCATCGACTCCATTCGCCGCTGTGGCGAATGCCATCGCCGCGACGACCAGTTGACGCCCGATGAACTGCGCCCTGACAACCTGTTATTGGTTCGGTTCGCGCCCGTTGGGCTGTCACAGAGCCGATGCTTCCTGGGGCAAAGCGAAACAAAAGAATTGCGGGGAGTTTCGTTGAGAATGGACTGCACGACTTGCCACGATCCACACCGTGCAGCGGAAATCGAGGCCGCCTATTACTCCGAACGATGTCTCACCTGTCACGGGATTCAATCGGGCCAAGTGAGCCCCTGCTCAAGCCAGACATCATCCGAGCAGTGCTTGAGTTGCCATATGCCGAAAGTCGAAGTTCAACCCCACTTGCGATTCACAGACCACTGGATTCGCGTCCGCCGTGTCCAAAAAAAGGGCAACTATTGACTTGACTCATCACTCATGTGAAGCAAATCGTAGCCACGTTCACCAGAACGTGGGTTTTGCAGTTTCCTCCACGTTCTGGTGAACGTG
>JAYVOX010000013.1:0-2905 GCA_043757695.1 Schlesneria sp. | reverse complement strand
TAAAGCCACCGGGCAACCCCGTGCCTCTTCATCCTCCTATTCATCACACAATCAAGTAGGGTACGTGGCCGGTGCTGGACCGAAGGGAAGCACCGGGTCTTCGCGAAACGCTCCAGAACCGGCCACCCAGCCGCGTATACACCTAAAACTCCACCTACTGTAACTCGTTGTCATCCGACCAGTCCTCCAACTCACAATCGGACTCATCCTCCCCATCTCTCTCGTCGTATTGCGTTTCTAGCTCGCCTTCTTCGACAGAGATTGCGATGTCCTTGTCTTGGAATGTCGCTGTTTCGATTTTGATTTCGTGAGGCTTCTTGGGGTCATACGACACCTCAATCGTTGCCTCCATCTCCAAGTCTCGCTGCACTGACCCCCGTGCTGTCCAAACGCTGTGAAGTGAGCCGTCGTCCGGATCCCGCCACATGGAGTCCCCGTCCATGCCTGAAACCAACAGCGTCACGTTGATGCTGCACAGCAGGCCAACCGTCGCCTTGCCGTCCTTTGCCTCAATGACGTTTGCCTCGTCAATGGTGATGTCGAGATCCTCAATGTCTTCCATCTCGCCATCAATAACGCTGTCATCGACGTAGAAGTAGGCATTCCCGTTGTCGAACTCACCCTTCAGCGCCGCCAACAGCCCCTCGTTGTCGTTGTTGATTGTCTCCTTTAGGTACGTGACGACCTCAGAGTCGGCGAACTTCTCAAGGAGCTCGTCGAGCCGGCCGACATGAATGAAGTTTTCGGTCTCATCCGAGAGCCGCTTCCAATCGTCATCCCCAGAGACGATGTAGAGCTTTTCGTGGTCCCGCTTTTTGCACCACTCTTCAAGCGCGCTCGCTGCGAATGCGTCGGGAAATTCGGACTTCTTATTCGCTTTGTTGAACGGCGCTTGGTTCCGGAAATACCTCTTGAATACCTCACTCGGTTTTGCACCATCGACGTTGACGATGGTGGCTTGGGAATCCTTCAGGAACTGCCGCAACTCGCCCTTCAGACACTTGAGCACTTCTGCTTCCGTGAGTGCCCCGAGTTCTACAAGCTTGTCAGTTCCGATTATGTCCCTGACCACTCGATTGACCTTCCTGAATGATGCGATCTGCTTCACTGACTCGCTTGCAGTCTTGGCAATGTGCGACTCGATTTCATTGAGGGTCACCTCGGTGAGAATCAGTTTGAGTTCTCCAGCGGCTGCAAGGCGCACAAGCCGCTTTAGTTTAGGCGAATTGAAATCGAGCCAGTGGTGATCGAACACTTCTGTCTCGATAAAAACGTTCTTTGTCTCTGCCGCCATCTTGTTACTTGCCTCTATGCGAAAGTCACGACGATTTCTCAAATACGAACAGGCACCCTACCGCAGGCGGGGTGGCCTTGCTTGAGTTGGCTCAACTACTTTAGACGTGCCACTGCTTCGGAGTCTTCGGAGAAGCAGTGCGAATATGGATCGACTTGCCACCGCCACTGCTTGGCCCAAAGCTGCCAAGCAGTGGCACGACTAACCTTGTTGGGCTTCTCAAGCGGTGCCGTCCCGCTTTCGGATCAGCCTCTCGTGGGCCTCCGCCGCTTTGCGGAGTGAGGCGTTCGGTTCGGGGGGATTGTCGAGCAGGTTCATGATCAGCTCGGCATCCGCGCGGGTCAGTTGAATGATCTGCGGGATGCCAGTCGCACCAGATTCGCTTTCTGCCATTTCGTGCCTTTCGCGTGTTTCGTGGTTCAAACCTCTTCCTCACGTCGCCCAATCCAGCACGACCTTGCCGCACTGGCCGGAGAGCATCGCATCAAAGCCTTTTTGGAAATCGGTGTAGTGGAAGCGGTGCGTGATCACCGGTTTGATGTCGAGGCCGCTTTGGAGCATGACCGTCATCTTGTACCACGTTTCGTACATCTCGCGACCGTAGATTCCCTTGATCGTGAGCATGTTGAAGATGACCAGGTTCCAGTCGATGGCGATTTCCTTTTCCGGGATGCCTAGCATGGCGATCCGCCCGCCGTGACACATGTTGGCGAGCAAGTCGCGGAACGCGGCGGGGTTGCCGCTCATCTCCAGGCCGATGTCAAATCCTTCCTTCATGCCGAGCTTCTTCTGGCAATCCGCAAGCGTTTCCGTGCGGACATCGAGTGCGACCGTCGCCCCCATCTTTTTGGCAAGGTCCAGCCGATATGGATTCACATCGGTGACGACGACGTAGCGCGCCCCCGCGTGTCGAACCACCGCCGCCGCCATCACACCGATGGGGCCGGCACCGGTGATTAGCACATCCTCGCCCAGCACGTCGAAGCTGAGGGCGGTGTGGACGGCGTTGCCGAAGGGATCGAAGATCGACTGCACATCGCGGCTGATGGCCGGGGTGTGCGATCCCTCCGCCGAGTCATGCACCCAGACATTGGTCTGCGGCAGGGCGATATATTCCGCGAACGCGCCCGCCCGATTCACACCGATCCCCTTCGTGTCCTTGCACAGATGCCGTCGCCCGGCCAGACAATTTCGGCAGTGCCCGCAGACGACATGACCCTCGCCGCTGACGATGTCACCGGGCCGAAAATCATGCACGTTGGAGCCGACCGACTCGATGCGCCCGACAAATTCATGGCCCACCACCATGGGCACGGGGATGGTCTTCTGCGCCCAGGCATCCCAGTTGTAGATATGCACATCCGTGCCGCAGATGCCGGTGCGAAGTACTTTGACGAGCACGTCATTGATGCCGCAGACCGGCAAAGGAACATCGGTCAGCCAGAGGCCGCGATCGGGATGGAGTTTGGAGAGGGCTTTCATGGGGTGTCTCAAATGAGGGTATCGATCGGAGGCGTGGCGTTTGCCCTCGGCTACTAAAATCGTCACATTCAAACTGTCGCTCAAACTCCGCTAATCCGCATTGTCTCCCTGCGGTGGCCCGGCTTCTTC
>JAYVOX010000012.1:0-10776 GCA_043757695.1 Schlesneria sp. | reverse complement strand
TACCAGATGACCCAGCTTCGACAGTAGAAGCCGATCTCCTGGCTGAGCAGCTTCAGTTCGGCGGCGTAATCGTCACCGATCGCCAGCCAGAACGTGCCGGTTGGCTTGAGCACGCGGTGGACCCCCTCGATCCACTGCCGCGACCAATCGAGGTATTCCTGCGGAGCCTTTCGATCCTTGTAGACATCGTATTTGTAGCCGATGTTGAACGGCGGATCGGCGAAGGCCAGATCAACGCAGCCCTCATCCAGTTGTTGCATGGCCTCAACGCAGTCGAGCCGATGAATCGTGTTGGGATCAAGCATCCG
The DNA here is from genome assembly GCA_043757695.1 of Schlesneria sp. Classification (GTDB taxonomy): domain Bacteria; phylum Planctomycetota; class Planctomycetia; order Planctomycetales; family Planctomycetaceae; genus Schlesneria. The sequence continues at coordinate 10,468 of JAYVOX010000012.1, read as the reverse complement.
AAAACCTCCATGCAGGGGCGAAGCAGATCGCGGCCCAAAACAAGAGACCCACCGTGATCGGGGCGGGATCGTACCGGCACACGCGCGCGGTCTCAACCAGCGTCGAATGGCGATGGCAGAGGGGGCCGAGCGAGCAATAGCGTGCCTGCGGCCGCTGATTGGAAGTAGCCCTTGCGCTCCGAGACAGGTAGCAAGAGCGAGCATCAGGCGTTGGATCGCGGACGGCGACGCGGTGTCATGGAATATTCTCCCTTCGATGCTCCATCTGCCGAGGAGCGACGGGGGGAGTGCGTTTGCAAGTGTCTCGAATCAGTGGGGTGCGAGTCCTCGCTAGGAGGTTTGAGTTTGATCTTGTCGCCGACCAAAACGTCGTCGTCGCGAGGCGGCCGGGTGGCCGGGGCTGGAGCAGCTTTGGGCGAAGCCACGGCAATCGTGATCAACATCCAACCCGGGCATCGCGAAGCCACTCCTGCCCCAGCCACCCCGCCGGCCTTGCGGGGAGAGGGTTAGGGTGAGGGGACTTCTGGCTTTGGCGCAGACTAATCTTGGCCCTCGCACTGTCTATTTGGTCGAGTACACTGCTGACGGACATTCGCCACAGAAAGGACCAGAATATGAACGCCCAATTAGAACGAATCCGCATCAACATCGAACTGGGACGAGGCGAGAAGCTCACACTCCCTCCCGCTTTGATTGACAGTGTGGGTGAAGGTCGCTGGACGATCACCATTCAACCAGCCGACGACACGGCCGCGCCACCACGCGATCACGCGATCACAGTGCGTTCCTCGACAGCTACTCACCCGAAGACGAAGGGCTGTACGATGACTGTCAGCGGCGGTGAGTTGTGGGTAGTGGACTTCACCTTTAGGACCGGCGCATCAATCATAGTCAGGCATGTGACAAATCTTCCTCTCACATGTGCGACGAAACACCCCTCACCCTAGCCACGATCTTGTCCATCTCTGCTGCGGTGAAGGCTCGGCACGTTGTCGTGTGGACATTGCCCATCGCTCCGAGATGCAAAATGGCAGCGGTCGCCGTCTCGTCGTCTGGGGCTTCCAAGATGAGAAGGCCGTCGTGGTCGCCCAGCGTCCAGTAAATATCCTTAACCTTCACACCCAGCTTCTTTGCCTCAGTCTTGAAGATCGCCGCCCGCTTCGTCGAGTGGTCGATGTCCTTGACGCCCTGCTGGGTGAACTTGATGTTCGTGATGAAAGTTGCCATCGGTCAGTCTCCTTGGGTGGTTGAATAGGACAAACCCTCGCCCCGGTGCGGAGCCGAGGGTCACGCTTCATCTTCACTCATTGCCTGCGGTCTGTCGGGGATGTACGGGATCAACCCTTGCCGCAGCGCCTCTTCTTGAATCTCCCGCTTGAGGAACCGAGCATCGACCAGGAAGCCGTTCGCTTGGATCATCCATGCCATCGGGTTCCGGTCCATGCGGCTGCGAAGCGACCACTCCGGGTCCATCGGACTGATCTTAAACATCTTGCGGATCAGCATCGACTTTCCCTGGCCGGTGCTTTCGCCGACACCGAACGCCTTGTCGATGGCCGTCAGTTTCATGTGGGGCTTCTGGCTGCGGTCATCCCAAAAGTTTACCCAGCCAATAGTGCGCACGATGCCACAGGCCCAGATCGTTGGCTTGCCGCTGACCAGTGGCGAGGGGCGTTTGCGGGCCAATTTCTCGGTCAGGCGGCGACAGAGTTCTGCGTATTCTTCGTTAAGTTGCTCCCGGCAAAAGGCATCAACGAGACCGGCGATTTCTTCGACGGCTTGCTGCTTGGCTTCGTCCGGGTCGGGTTTGCGTTTTGGCATGGCTCACCCTTTCACCTTCTCGGCTATCGCCGTGAACTGCTCCAAGGCGGTTTGCAGGTCATCGGCGATTTCTTGGGCCAGCACGTCGGGCGTGGGAAGGTCGTCGGAGTCTTCCTAGGAGTCTGTCTTGGTAATCGGCAACCACTGCGGTTATAGATCGCGTTGTTGGTTTTGTGTTGTGTGAGCGTGTGGATTTGGTTGATTGGTTGATTGGTTGATTGGTTGATTGGGCGATTGGTTGATTGGGCGATTGGGCGATTGGTTGATTGGGCGATTGGGCGATGAACACTTTCCCTTCGGTGAGCGAGGCCGAAACTCCGTGTTGTTTGTCCGGTCGTGTCCAATACTCCCGCTCGCCTGATTCGTGACTCGACTCCCATCCGTGCTTTTGGAGCAACTCCCTCACGTCTCCGCGTTCGTTGTAATCGTCGCCAGGACGAGTGCCGTCTGACGTTGCGGGTGTGCGTTGCGTCGCCTGCTGCTGAATCGTCACGCCATCAAACGGGTCGAGTCCCAGCCGATCGCAGACAGCATGGAAGAGCAGTCGGCACGCATCGACCAGTTGATCGGCTTCGATGTCGTTCGGGTTGCCTTCGAGGTTGTCGTATGTGTCGCCGCTGGGATGAATCGAGGGACCAACAACAACCTGTTGACCGTCGCCGAGAATCTCAATCACTTTGAGCTTCGTTGGCTTGTGCGTGAACTCAACTTTCTTGAACTCTCCGTCAACGCGGTAGAACCAGTGAACTTTCTCGCCCTGCGAACGGCCTGCAATCATGCCGGTGGCGGGCAGGAATTGCGGAGCGAGTTCCACGGCCACCGGATGATCGAGGTCAACACAGATCAGTCCGCCGCTCGCTTGGCCAAGAATCGTTCCGATGTTGCTTTTGCCATTTCGGTGACGTTCCAAAAGAATCGCGGGAAAGCCGGTGGAACTTCCGGCCTTGTCGAGTGCCCTCTATCCCGCGCTGTTTTCAACCTACCATCCGCACGCCAACGAAATCAACCGCCCGTTCATCCTTCGACAGTTCCGCCTGGGCGTGTGCGAAGTCGGCCTCGTCGGTCTGATTCGCCTTATCAGCGTCTGCCCGCCGCGAGGCCCGCTCCCCGAACGACCAGCCCAGCCGAATCTCCAGACACTCCGCCGCAATCTCCGCTGCGGTGGGCAGGTAGGCCGGTCCAAACCAGCCCCTGCGTTTCGGCGTTGGCGATTCTTCATCGGCGTCATCATCAGCCACAGCCGCGCCCGCCGCGCCAGTCCCCGTTGGCTGCTCAACCGATCGGCACAACGGCCCCGTCAGCCGCGAGGACTCCGGACGATCCGGTGACGAGTCCACCTGCGGCGGCTGGCCGAACCCCTCACCTCGACGTTCGACATCCCGCGTCGGATCGCTTGGCTTCGCGTCTCCCGCGTTCGGAGCCTTCACCCCGACGCCCAAGCCATCCCGCAGACCGCGAGCCACCGCATCACGTCGGCACGCCTCACCCACGATGTTCGCTGCTGAGTTCAACGCGGCCCCACCATCCGCCGCCGATTTCACTCCAGACCAGCCCTCCGATTTCGCGACCATGCGGCCCCCTTTCGATCAGATGCTTTCTCAACTTCGTTCCATCTGTAATCCATCTGGCGAGGTCTATTTCGTACGATGGCGTCCGAACCGCTCAATCGCTCACACCCCTAAAAGCAAGGCAAAACAAGCACCATCGAGAGAGTGCCGTCGCGTGACATCGTGCATCTTCCCGATTACAAATCTGCCCCACGTTGAGTTTGGACTTTTGGCGGAACCGTCAACGATGCGGTGTGTCCCGTCCGACGTTGCCCTTGAATGCCATCGAGAATGAATGACTTCGACCAGCTCCAAAACCGTTTCTGATCAACTCGGGCACAACCTGTGTCAGGTGCGAAATCGGATCTCAGTCGCCTGTGAGCGTGCCGGTCGGTCGCCGGACGACGTGACACTGATCGCAGTCACCAAGTACGCGCCACTCCATTGGGTGCGTGAGTTGATTGCATTGGGTGTGACTGATTTGGGCGAGAGTCGTCCACAGCAATTGCTCGCGCGGGCGACGGAGTTTTCGCCGAGCATTCGCTGGCACCAGATCGGGCATCTGCAACGAAATAAAGCCGACAGCCTGCTGTCCGTCGTCGAGCGAATTCATTCCGTCGATTCGATCCGCCTGATCGAGCAACTCGCCAAGTCGGCCGTTCAACAAGACTGTCGCCCGCGCGTCCTGCTCGAAGTCAACGTGACGAGTGAACCGACCAAAGACGGCTTCGTCGCCAACGAACTCATCGCAGCCTGGCCTGCGATTCTGGAGCAAACGGCGTTGAACATCGACGGTTTGATGACCATGGCTCCGCTGGATGAGGCTCCCGAAAACGCGCGGGCCTCATTTCGTGGGCTGCGCGAGTTGCGTGATCGTCTGGTGGAAATCTCTTATGGCACGATCGCGCTACCACAGCTTTCCATGGGAATGAGCGGCGACTTTGAAGTCGGGATCGAAGAGGGAGCAACGTTCGTCCGCATCGGAAGCGGTCTATTTGAAGGACTTCCCGCAGCGTAAGCGATCTGCGCCGCATGCCGTGAGACCACTGACACTTGTTTTAGAAACCCGCAACGTGAGCCAGGCAGTTCACCGAGCGGCACCCTCATTCACGTTGTGGGGTTTAGTGGTTTGTTTTCTACGTGTCGCCTCAAGGAGCAATTTCAAAAAGGTTGCAATTCGCGCGAAACCATTTCGGCAGTCATGGGTTACACCCCCACTGCAGTTCGGCAGTGATCGATGTGAGATCGGGCAGTTGCATCGGTGGAAATTGCAGGGAACTTAGTGTGAGTTCCAGCAAAGATTGTTTTTTTGGTTTTGGAGAGGGGATCACGATGACTCGACGACGACTCTGTGGAATTCTGGCGTTGGTCGCAATTGCTTTGGTGGGTCTGACGGCATCGGGCGTCAACGGCGCGACAGTCACCGGGCCGGTGCTGCTCCTCGGTGCGAAGTTGGAAGGCAAGCCCGGTACCCTCGTGAAAGGGAATGCAGGCTTTGCCGCTCTGCCCGATGGCACGAAGGGACTGAAAGTGGAAGTCAGTGGCCTCAAGCTGCAAGCCAACAAGACGGTTTCCGTGGCCATCGGCAAGCCGGGCGTCAAAGTGCCGCCATTCGCACGCATTAGGCTCGACGCGAATGGCAACGGCAGTGTGGCTCTCAAGCAGGGAATGTTTCCTGAGCCTCATTTGGAAGATGCCTGCCTTATCCTCGAAGATTCGCTGGCCCACACGGAACTGTTGCACGGCTTGTTCAAGAAGCCACTCTAACATCCGTGCGATGCGCGCGATGACTTCCACGTGTGGCAGACGCGCGTTGACCCGCAACAAAATCCCGCAGCCGGAGACAACCGTGTCTCCGGCTGCTTTCGTTCTTGGATGTCATCAGGTCGGAAGTCTCCATCCCGCGATCGGTCAGTCGGAGTTGGGAGTTGCACTTCATTGCCAGATCCAAGTCGATCAGCTCCTCCAACGTTGGGGAATCGTCGAACGGGGCCGTTCCAAATCGAGCGGCATCGGCGACGCAATCCAGCCCGTCCCGTTGCAGCAGCGACAGAATGCTGAACCGCCGCCGCTGCCCTTCAGCGTTGACGACGAACCCATATCGAGCCGCTTCAAAACAAATTGGGAATGAGGCGTCATTCCGCGATCAATGGTTCTACCCGTGGCTCTACAAAACCGCGCTGCGCACCGCCGCCACCATGACTTGGCGCGGCGTGTCACCACTGATCGATCAACGAACCGCCACCTACGAGCGTGGCGTCCGACTCACCGCCAAACTCTTCCAACCCATCAACCAATGAATTCAAAGAAACCCCACCCTCTGCAAATGGAGCCTCACCATCCAACCCGAATCCTCGTAGACGATTTCCCCGCCGCTGCCTTGGACATCAATCGCCTCCAAACCGACGGGCTGACGCCGACCCGATTGGCTGGACTCTGGGCGAGGCTCGCAGTGTGAACGGGCGCATCGTGACGCGATCTCATTCCGAACCGAGTCGCGCCGTCGAACTTGGTGGTTCAGTGGCGCGGAGTCTCACGGTGAAGGTGCTTCCCTTCCCGATTTGGCTGGCCACTTTGACCTGTCCGCCAAACACCTGACAGTGATGTTTGACGATCGACAGTCCCAGCCCCGTGCCACCGACTTCGCGTGAGCGTGCTCGATCGACGCGAAAGAATCGCTCGAAGATGCGCGCTTGATTTTCCTTTGCGATCCCGACGCCGTTGTCTTCGACCTCGAACACAATTCCGTCAGCTTCTCGTCGCCAGCGAACAACGATCCGCCCGCCGGATGGGGTGTAGTTGATGGCATTGTCGAGCAGGTTGTCGGCCACCGTTCGCAGGCTTTCTTCGTCAGCCAGACTCCAAGCGGGTTCGGCGGAAGCCTGCATCTCCAACTGAATGCTCTTCGACTTCGCAACGTCCCGATGTTCGTCGATGCACTCGAGCAACACGGCTCCCACATCGGTGGCAGTCAGCTCGTAAGCGTGTTCGTTGGACTCCATTCGCGCCAACGCGAGCAACTCCAAGATCAGAGTGTGCAAGCGATCCGCCTGTTCACCGATGCGACCGACGAAACTGCGATTGATGCTGGCGTCTTCGAGTGCTCCGTCGAGCAGGGTCTCGGCGTAGGCTGAGATCGCGGCGAGCGGAGTCTTCAATTCGTGTGACACATTGGAGACGAACTCGTGTCGCAGGCTTTCGAGTCGTCTCAAATCGGTCACATCATGCAGGACAAGGACCGCACCGGAAGTTTCCTGACCTGGCAGACGGGACATGACGACCGCCAGTACGGATTGAGTTCTCGGGACCTCGACCTCAATCCGTTGTTGTTCGCCGCCCTTTAAGGCCTGGCTGACCAGCTCTTGAAATTTCGGCAGACGCACGGCCTCCCACAACGGACGTCCCATCAGCCCCGTCGGCTTCAGATCGAGCAGGCGGATCGCAGCACCGTTGGCCAACAAGATGCGTTCGTGAACGTCGATCGCGATCACTCCTTCGACCATCGCTTCGAGAACGATGCCCAGTTGCTGATTGTTTTGATCGAGTGAGTCGTACCACCGCTCCAACTCGGCGATGCGCGCGGTGGCGCGCAGAGACAACGCATCAAACGCCGCCACGAGCCGATCAGGAAACGTCGTCTTCGTTGAAGTCTCCGCGTTGGCAGACTCGTTCGTGATGAAGTGAGCGGCCGCAGCAGTGACCTCTTCGACTGGAGTCACAATTCGCCGAACGTACCTGCCCGCCAGTCCGCCACTGATCACCGCGACTCCTGCCAGCACGGCCGCTCCTCGCCAACACCAGGCCAGCCACTCACCGGGAGCAGCAGTCGAGGATGGAGGTGTACCGCAAATCCAAACTCCTGCTGCTGCCGCACAAGCTCCGCTCATGACCGAAGTGGCAAACACAGACCAGAACACGCGCGACGACAACATGCAGACCTTCCGGCAATTGACGGTTCTTAAAAAGCGGACCTATGCTACCGACCGTCACTCGCTAGGCAACCAACGTTCGAAATCTGTGTGCGGGCGTCAGTGCGAGTTGAACCCGCCTTGTTGCCGTTCGGTTCCCGTACATCAACCTGTTTTTTGAACAACCCATTCATTGAAGAGAGAAGCCAACATGAAATTCCACGTGATGACTCTGTGTGTTACCGCTGTCGTACTGAGCCTGCTGCAAACGGGAGTGACCAGCGCTGCTGATCCGGTCGATCTGAAGGTCGGCGACGCCGCGCCGAAGTTCACCGTGAAGGATGACTCCGGAAAGGACTGGAAGTCGGCGGATCACGTCGGCAAGAAGATCGTGGTCGTTTACTTCTATCCCGCCGACATGACCAACGGCTGTACCAAGCAAGCGTGCGGCTTCCGGGACGACATGGCCAAGTTGTCTGGCAAAGACGTGGAAGTTGTCGGTGTGAGCGGCGACTCCGTGCGCAATCACCAGCTTTTCAAGAAGGCTCACGATCTCAACTTCGCACTGTTGGCCGACACCGATGGCAAGGTCGCGGAGAAGTTCGGCGTACCGGTCACTCCCGGTGAGAAGACCGTCAAGGCCACCATCGACGGCAAAGAAGAGGCTCTCACTCGCAGCGTCACCACGGCGCGTTGGACGTTCGTCATCGACAAGGCGGGAAAGATCGCGCAGAAGAATTCGTCCGTCAAAGCGGCCGATGACAGCAAAGCGATTCTGGAACTGGTCGAGACGCTCAAGCCGTAATCGGCCGCCCTCAGGGGCGTGCTGGCTCCTGTCTCCTCTAGATCGTTCGCTCTGTTTAGTTTCACACTCACCGCTTGGAGTTCCCGTGGGTTTCATCAACATCGACGACATCGAACCAATCTCTCCCGTTCCCGGTTGCCGGATGCGCACGCCGTTTGGTCAGAACCTGATGCTGTCGTACTTGGAGATGGACGCCGGGGCCGAAGTGCCCCTTCACTCACACCCGCATGAGCAAGGGGGAATGCTCTTGCGCGGAAGGCTGGAACTGACCATTGGCGATGAGACACGCGTCTGCGAAGCGGGGGCGATGTTTTTGATTCCGCCAAATGTTCCGCATCGAGCTGTCGCGGTCGATGGGCCGTGTCTGGTGCTGGATGTCTTCAGCCCCGTGCGCGAGGACTATGCGAAACTGACCAACACCTACATCCCCGATGTTTCAGAAACACAGTCGACTCACTGATGTCCGCTCGGATTCTTTTCCAAGGCACGCAGATCGAAGCGGAACCGCTCGCGCCTCGAATGTGTTCCTTGTTCTTCCTGCTCTCGACGTTGTTTTCATCCTCAACTTGGAGTCCGCAACATGTCTCTGTCTCGCCGCCAATTCCTTTCGACCGCTGCTGCCAGCACCGCCGTTCTCGTGGCCGCTCCGGCCATTCATGCACAGAGCAAGACTGACAAACCGCTCATCGTCGGTGAGGGCGAACACCTGTTCGAGGTCCAGCACGAGTGGCCGCAACTTCCCGACAAGTACACGTGGCAGACGACGCACAACGTCGCGGTCGATCAATCGGGCAACCTCTACGTCATTCATGAAGGTCGCGAGGACTTGAAGGATCATCCGTCGATCTTCGTGTTCGACTCGAACGGCAAGTTCATCCGCGCATTCGGGGAGCGGTTCCAAGGTGGCGGACACGGCATTGAGATCAGACAGGAAGGCTCGGAAGAGTTCCTCTATGTCTGCTCGTATCAGCAGGTGAAGTCGTTCGCGAAGATGACTCTGAAAGGAGAGACCGTGTGGGAGCAATTCGCCCCCATGCAGTCAGGTGTGTATGCCGCCGAGGAAGACACGAAGCGAGCCAAAGTCTGGGGTCGCGATCGTTTCATGCCGACGAACTTCGCGTTCCTCGACGATGGCGGCTTCCTGCTGGTCGATGGCTACGGCGCGTTCGTGGCCCACCGTTACGACAAGGACGCCAAGTGGGTCTCGCACTTCGGAGGCGCGGGGCCAGGTGAAGGGAAGTTCAACACGCCGCACGGCATCTGGATCGACAAGCGAGCCGGTCGCACGCCGTCGATCGTCATCTGTGATCGCGCCAACCACGCGCTGCAGTACTTCACGATGGATGGCAAGTACGTGGAGACACTCAAAGGTTACGGCCTCCCCGCGAACTGCGAAACTTGGAAGAACTTGCTCGTCGTACCCGAACTTCATGCCCGAGTGACGCTGCTCAACGAAAAGAACGAAGTCGTCGCGCGACTCGGCGACGACGTGGCGCGAATCACGAGCAAAGACGGCGGCGGCATTCGCGGCGACAAGTCGAAGTGGCAGAACGGTAAGTTCGTTCACCCACACGATGCCTGCTTCGCCGCCGACGGCAGCATCTTCGTCGCCGAGTGGGTCGGCACTGGCCGAATCTCGAAGCTCAAGAAGTTGAGTTAACGACTCGTTGAACATCCGAACGTCAGAGCGATCGTGGAGCGGCGGTTTTCGCCGAAGGGCGGTCGGCGGCAAATGCCTTGCGGCCTGACTGCATCTCTGTGCCGGAACTCCGCGCAGGGGCGAATCCGACTTTTCGAGACGTTCCGCGCCAGCCGATACATCCGAGCAGGAAACTTTTGATGCGTTCAAACGTTTGGGTTGACCGCCTTCCGTTAAGCCAGCTACTCTTGCATCGAACTTTGCCTTGCTGACGCCTGCCTCCTCGGCCGTATCTCATTGACGGATCGAGACTCCCGCCAACAAATGAGCCTCTCAACTACGAGGAACCTTGCATCATGTTGACCCTCTTCGGACAACCGGCCAAGTACTGCGATGGCATCAGCCGCCGCAGCTTTCTCAAGATCGGTGGCTTTGCGTTTGGATCGGCCGCGAGTCTCTCACTGCCTGACATCCTGCGAGCCGAGTCGCTCGCCGGCCGCACTTCAAACCAAAAGGCCGTCATCAATATCTTCCTTGGTGGCGGGCCACCGCACCAAGACATGTGGGACATCAAGGTCGATGCGCCGCGCGAGATTCGGGGTGAGTTCGATCCGATCCGTACCAACGTTTCGGGGATCGAAATCGGCGAGTGCTTCCCCAAGATCGCCGCGATGATGGACAAGTTCGTCGCGATTCGATCGGTCGTCGGAAATGACGGTGCTCACGACGGCTTCCAATGCCTGACCGG
>JAYVOX010000011.1:0-2906 GCA_043757695.1 Schlesneria sp. | reverse complement strand
ATCTACAGCACGCATGAGGTCGAGCGAATCGTGCGTTTGGCCGGGCAGGCGGCGCGCGGGCGACGCAAGAAGGTGACTTCCGTCGATAAGGCCAACGTCCTCGAAGTCTCGCGCCTCTGGCGGCGCACGTTCGAGCGTGTCATGCGGGCTGAGTTCCCCGATGTCCAAATTGAGAATGTGCTCGTCGATGCGATGGCGATGCACCTGATCTCGAGGCCGCGCAGCTTTGACGTGGTCGTCACCGAGAACCTGTTCGGCGACATCCTGACCGACGAAGGCTCGATGCTTCCCGGTTCGATGGGAATGCTGCCGTCAGCCTCAATCGGTTCTTCGGGGCCGGGCCTGTATGAACCGATTCACGGTTCCGCCCCGGACATTGCCGGAAAGGGAATTGCCAATCCACTCGGCACGATCCTCGCGGCGGCCATGCTGCTCAGGCACTCACTGAAGTTGGAGGCCGAAGCGGCGCGGATCGAGCTGGCGGTCGATCGGACCCTCGCGAAAGGACATCGCACCGCAGACCTCGCCGCCGGTGGCTCGAGTATTGGAACCGCCGAAATGGGGTCACTCGTGCTGGCGGAGCTGGCCTGAGCCGCGCGCTGTGTTTCCCCAAACAGCCAAGGGTCAGGCACCGCAGACTTCAGATTTGGCGGGGTGGCAGCTTGGATTGCAATCGAGGGTTGCATCCGCCAAATCTGAAGTCTGCGGCCTGACCCCAACGCCTCCAATTGAGTTTCGCTCGGACGAGGCGTCCAAGCTACGTTTTTCAACCAGCTGCTCAGGAACAATCCGAAAATCACGTTCCGAGTCTGCGCGTCTTGTTCCCTCCCCTTGAGGGGGGCTGATTTCGAGAACAGCGCCGGATTGCCCATCGCCCCCCTCCCCGGCCCTCCCCACCGAGGGGAGGGAGGAAGACGCAATGCGGGAGGTGATTTCCAGACTGTTCTTGCCGCTGGCCTAAGCGGCTCGTCGCGCGGGGACAGCCTGCTCGCGCAGATTGACCATCGTGTGAATGTTTCCCAGCACCGGCTGCGATTCGAATCGACCGTCCTGTTCGTCCAGTCGCAGCATCACGCTGCTGGTCGGGCAGAGCATGGTTGAGATCACCTTGCCATTCACGAGGGACATTGGCACGGCGGTCACTTTGAACCGTTGCAGGATCGTCGGCAGCACGGTCTTCAAAATCAGCATCGCCAGCGGCGCACCGAGGCACATGCGCGGACCGGCTCCGAACGGCAAGTACTGGTACGGCGACGGGTTGATCTGCAACCAGCGCGTCGGCAGGAAGGCATCCGGATTGACGTACAGGTCGGGCGAGTGATGTGTCATGAACTGACTGAACACGATTCCCGATCCGGCTGACAGAGCGAACGGTCCCAGTTGTGTCGGTACGGCGGCAATGCGTTGCGAGTACGACGAGGCGGGCAGCACGCGCATGCTCTCTTTGACCACCCGCTCCATGCACGGGATGCGTTCGACTTGCTCCAACGACGGGAAGCCGCCGTCGAGCTGCGACTTCAATTCGTGATGCAGTTCGCTCATCGCACTCGGATGCTGAGCCAGCAGGAACAGTGTCCACGTCAGTGAATGCGCCGTCGTGAGGTGTGCTGCCGCGAAGATCAGCGCCGCCTGGCCAACCAACTCGTCGTCCGAGATGCCACCCTCCGCATCGTGTGCCTTGATGAGCAACGACAGAGCATCCGTCCCCGTCGGGTTCTGCTTGCGTTGGAGGATCATCTCTTTGATCTCTCCCTCCAGATCACCCGCGAAATCGAGTAGCTCGGTGTACCGGTTCGCCAGTTCCGGATCGGCGACGAACGCGCCCATTCCCAGTTCGTGGTTCATGTGAACCCAGTGGTCGGTCATGCGCCCGATGCGATAGGCCATCTCGGCGCTCTCGACTCCGAACAGAATTGAACTCGTCAACCGCAGCATGAACTCAGTCATGTCGCGCGAGATATCGCGTTCGGTGCCGGGTCGCCAGTCGGCGATCATGCGTTCGGACAGCGTGCGAATCGTGGGGACGTAGCTCTGGATCGCCTTCTTTACGAACGCATCCATGACCAGCCGACGATGCCGCTTGTGCTGCTCGCCGTTCATGCTGAGCAGCCCCGAACTGAGCCGTCGTTGTGCCGAGTTCCGCGAACCGCGAATGGCGAAGAACCGCGAATGAAACTCCGCCCCGTTGCTGAGAACCTGATGATTGGACTCGGCTCCGAAGGCGAAGTAGATGCGCGTGCCCGCTTCCTCCAACGCACAGACGTTGCCGTGCTCGGCCTGAAGTTTCTTCATGCAGGCGAGGGGATCGTCCGGAAAATCGAGCAGCCGTCCCTGAGTGACCGGTGGCCGCGCGTCACTCGCTTCGGTGACATCGTTTTCGTTCGCGACGGAATCGCGTGCGAGCGAGAGGTGGGGCGTGATCATGTCGGCCGGTCTATCGCATCCTGCGAAAAATGAGAGTCCATTCTCAACCGTGTCTCAGGCTGATCCGCAGCAGCGGGGTGGGCTTCTATCACGAAACCGGCCCAGACCGCCAGCGAAGGTTGATCCCGAATCGGAAACCCGCAATGGCGACGTGAGCGGAAGAGAACGACACCTTCGCTCAGGCGGTGAGACGAACGGCAGGAGAGGATTGATCGTAGGCCGGACGCCAACGTCCGGTCTTTCAAATCCGACCGGACGTAGCAGCCTGTTGCAGACCTGTAGGATGGACGCCTCGTCCGTCCGTTTTCAGTTGAGTTTCGCTCGGACGAGGCGTCCAAGCGACATTTTTCCACGGGCTGCTAAGGATGGTTCGAGGAATAACGGTCGTGGTTGTGTGGTGATTCACTCGGACAGACTGAGTTCGCGGTCCAAGGTAGCCCTGTCGCTCCGCGACAGGAAGCGAGATGAACCAGACCGCGATT
>JAYVOX010000010.1:0-2914 GCA_043757695.1 Schlesneria sp. | reverse complement strand
CGCTCGAATTCGCCGACAACTTGAAGATGAATGTGCCGGTCTCACTGATCCATCTCGTGCAGAAGTACGTCGGCGGGACAAAGGGGAAGGTCGAGCTGTCGAAGTTTGGCGGAGTCAGTTGGACGAACAAAAAGAAGCGTGTGGCGGAAGCGGTCGGTGACATGGCGGCCGACATGTTGAAGTTGCAGGCCGAGCGAGACCTCAAGCCGGGGCTGGCCTGTCCGCCCGACAGCCACTGGGTCGAGGAGTTCGACGCGGCGTTCCCTTACACCGAAACGGTCGATCAGTTGCGAGCCATCGCCGACACGAAGGAGGACCAGCAGCGAACGCGCCCGATGGACCGGCTGATCTGCGGCGATGTCGGTTACGGCAAGACCGAGATCGCGATGCGTGCCGCCTTCAAAGCGGTCGATGCCGGTCGGCAAGTGGCGATCCTCGTCCCGACGACGGTGCTGTGCGAACAACACTTTCGCAGTTTCAGCCAGCGCATGGCCGAGTTCCCGATCAACATCGCGTCGCTGAACCGGTTCCGTTCGACAGCGCAAGTCCGTGAGACGTTGCAAGGTCTGGCCGACGGTTCGATCGACATGGTGATCGGCACGCATCGCCTCGTCAGCAAGGACGTGAAGTTCAGAGACCTCGGGCTGCTGGTGATTGATGAAGAGCAGCGGTTCGGTGTCGAGGTGAAAGAGCTGCTCAAGCGGATGCGGTTGGAGGTCGATGTCCTCACACTCTCCGCCACGCCGATCCCGAGGACGCTGCACATGTCGCTGGTTGGTGTGCGCGACATCTCCAATTTGGAGACGCCGCCGCACGACCGCCTGGCGGTCGAGACGCGCATCTGTCGTTGGGATGGTGAGCTGATTCGTTCGTGCATCGTCCGCGAGTTGAATCGGAACGGGCAGACGTACTTCGTTCACAACCGGGTCTACGACATCGAGTCGATCGCCGACAAAATTCGGAGCCTCGTCCCCGAAGCGGTCGTCGATACCGTGCATGGCCAGATGACCGAGGACGAGATGGAAGGGGCGATGCTCGGCTTCGTCGAGGGGCGGACGGATGTTCTCGTGGCGACGACGATCATTGAAAGCGGCCTCGACATTCCCAATGCCAACACGATCTTCATCCATCAGGCGGATCGGTACGGGCTGGCTGATCTCCATCAGCTGCGCGGCCGTGTCGGTCGGTTCAAGCACAAGTCATACTGTTACCTCGTGCTGGAAGACGGACGCACGATGACTCCGCAGGGAATGCGTCGTTTGAAGGCGATCGAGGAGTACAGCGAACTCGGCGCGGGCTTCAAGATTTCGATGCGCGATTTAGAGATCCGCGGCGCGGGAAACATTCTCGGGACCGAGCAATCGGGACACATCGCGTCGGTCGGTTATGAACTGTACTGCCAACTGTTGGAGAACGCGGTTCGCGCGATCAAGCGCGAACCACTGCGACAACACCATCACGTCGAGATCGCGCTCGCCCTCGAAGCCTTCATTCCCTCCGACTACATCCCCGACGGACGGCCGAAGATTGAGATGTATCGCAAGCTGTCGTCGGTCACGACGCTGGAACTGCTGGCCGAATTGAAGGCCGAGTTCCGCGATCGCTTCGGCCCGCTGCCGACTCCCACCGAACGTCTGTTCGATCAGCGCGAGCTGCAACTGCTCGCGTGGCAATGGCAGATCGACGACATCCGCTGGCATGAGGGCGACATCGTCTTCGGCTATCGCAACCCGAGGCTCATCACGCGGCTGGCCAAGTTCAGTCACGCGACCATCCGCGTCGTCGATGATCGCGATGCGTGCCTGATCCTGCCGTCGAAGCTGAAAGGAACGAAGGCTCTGCTGCGGCTGTTGAAAGAGATCTTGCAGCTCACTCCAAGATGAGGCTACAACCCGCCGCCTTTCCCCCTTGGTCATCTCTTCATTCGCTTCCACACTGGTCTCCTGAGGCCGGTTCGGCACGGGTCTCCCGACCCCGTCGAAACGCCCGACCGAAGGTCTTCACTTTCCGTTTCCCATCGCTACTTTGCTGCCAGAGTCGCTGTTCGTTCCCTTCGTCCCCTTTCGCTGGCAGACATCATGCGTCGGACTATTCCATCGCTGCTGATCGCGCTCTGCTGTGTCGCCTGCAACGGCGCGCAGAAGAAGCACGACAACCCGGTGTTGATCCAAGCGCCGCGCCGCGTCGCGCACGTTGAACCGGAAGCGGGTTCACAACTTGCGAGTGCCGATTCCGACAACAACACCGCTGAAGGCGACGACAAGGTTCAAAAGGCCTCGGGCTTCAAAGCCGATCCTTGGGCCGACTGGGAAGACGACACGGCGATCTTCAACTCGAAGGTCGCGGCAACCGTCAACGGGGCACCGATCCTGAACGGTGACGTGATCGACCGCTATAGCGGAGTCGTCATCTCGGCACGCGAACAGATGCAAGTGATGTGGGCCCATCCCGAGAAGCTGCCGCCCGGACAGCCGCGACCCACGCCAGAAGACTTTGAAAACTTTCGCGAGATGCTCGTGAAGCGAGACCTCTCTGGTCACATCCAGCGCCGACTGCTGGTGGAACGGATGAAGTCGAGCCTGAAGCCCGATCAGGTCAAGGCGATGAACGCTCACCTCGACCAACTCTTCGATCAAGAAATTGCCAAGCTGAAGCGCGAACTCAAGGTCTCCACGCGCACCGAGCTGGAGTTGGAACTGAACAAGAAGGGGACGACGCTCCAGAACGTGAAGGACAACTTCTCCACCGAACGGTTGGCGATGGAGTTCCTTGTCCTCAAGTCCGAGAAGCCCGAACCGATCGACCGACTCGATCTGGTGGCGTACTACAAAGAACACGCCGAGGACTATGCGATCCCCGCCAAGGTGAAGTGGGAGCACATTCAAGTCTCTTACGGGCCGGAACGCTCGAAGGT
>JAYVOX010000009.1:0-2918 GCA_043757695.1 Schlesneria sp. | reverse complement strand
GGAGCGAACATGGCACAGCAGGGGATTAATGTTTTGGCGTTGCTCAAGAATGGCGAACGCTATGTCTTCTTGTACGACGATCGCAGCTCAGACCAGTTATTGCAGACGCTCGGTCGCTACGCCGCCGATCCCGAACTGAACTTCAGTTGGTATGACGCTGCGGTACTCAGCCAACGGATTCGTTCGCTGCAAAACTCAGCAGTCGATGTGAGTGACACGAACCTGGACGATCTCGATGTCTCACCGACGGCAGCGAGTGATGATGTCCCTCGCAATCGCATCCAACGGCGCGCAGCCTGATCGAGTGAGGCCCGCCGATGTTCGAGGCGATTGACGGCTTTCTCCGGTATCTCAAGATCGAGCGGAATGCGTCCGAGTTGACGATCAAGTCGTACTCGGAAGACTTCGGCAGTTTGCTCGACTACGTCCGTGATCGAGTGGGAGAAGTCTCTGCTCCAGCGGAGCTTCAAATCGCACAGCTGCGTGGTTACGTCGCCTACCTGCATGAATGCGATTACGCGAAGACGACCATCGCACGACGACTAGCTTCGCTGCGCAGCTTCTTCCGCTACTGTCAGCGTGAGGGACTCGTGACCTCGAATCCGGCGAAGGCCCTGCGCACGCCGCGCGTCGGTCGCAAACTGCCGCATTTCCTGACGATTGACCAGATCACGCAGTTGCTCGAATCGCCGCCTGCGAATGAAGCGGAGGGCCTGCGCGATCGCGCGCTCCTCGAAACGATGTACTCGGCGGGGCTGCGTGTGGCGGAACTCGTCGGCATGAACATCGAGCATTGGGACCGCGACGCGAACATCGTCCGCGTCTACGGTAAGGGGAAGAAGGAAAGAATCGCGCCGATCGGTCGTCACGCTGCGAAGGCGCTCTATCAATGGATGGACGTTCGGCAACCGGCCCCCAATGCGAAGCCCGACGATCAAGCTGCCGTATTCCTGAACCGCTTCGGGACGAGGCTCACCACCCGCAGCGTCGGCCGCATGTTGGAGAAGTATCTGAATCTGACGGGCCTCGATCAGATTACAACTCCGCATACGTTGCGACACACCTTCGCCACGCACCTCCTCGACGGAGGAGCTGACCTGCGTAGCGTCCAAGAATTACTCGGACACAAGAGCCTGACGACGACGCAAATCTACACGCACGTCAGCACGAAGCGACTCAAGGACACGTACGAGCAGGCGCACCCGCATGCAGAGAAGAATCGGAAGAAGTGATGGGCCGTATTGTCATTCTCAGGTCAACATATTCATTGCACGGTTGGAATTGGCGGGATTGTTGAACGGAGGACCTCAGTCATGGAATGCCCGAGCTACGTAGGCGAGGCATTCCATGACTCGCATTCGCGTGAAGCATTAATCCCCTGCGCTACTCCCCAAGTCCGACCTCAAAACACGCCGCTTCGTGAGCATTCCGCACGAGTAGCTTGCCTCGCACGAGAACCGGGTGATTCCACGTGATGTCCTCGGCATTGAGGGCTTGGAAGCTGGCGATTTCTTCCGGGCGGGTGGACGTTGCTGGAACAAGCACGACTCTACCGTCTTCACTCAGGATCAGCAGCGTCTCACCGACGAGTAGCAACTGGCCGTAGCCGTAGCGACCCGACTTCCACTTCACTTTGCCGGTCTCAATCTCAAGGCACGTGAGCGTGCCGTCATCGAGTCCGTAGACGTAGCCGTCGCGCTGAACGAAGTCGTTGAACTTGGGGCGGAAACGGTTCGAGTGCCAGCGCTGAGTGACCGTCCAGATCGATTTCTCACGAGCGAGGTCGATGCGTACGGTGCCGACTCCATAGCCGCAGCCGAACAGCAGCGAGTTGTCTGCCACCTTCAACGGCTGCGCGCCGTTTACCTGTGGTCCGTTGCCCCAGGGGAAGTACCAGAGTTCGCGACCGTCGGCCAACGCATGTCCCGCCAAGCCGTCTCCGAGAGGAACAAGAACCACAGGCTCCCCGAGCAGTGACTCGACTCGCGGGCTGCCATAACTGGCGATGCGACTGCCACTGGACCAGATGTGCTGGCCGGTCTGCTTGTCATAGGCCACGACCGACTGGCCATCCTTTCCTCCCGGCACCACAATCACGAATTGATCGACGACGAGTGGCGAACCGGCGGTTCCCCAACCGAGGTTCGGTACGGGTGATCCTGGCGTTCCGGCTTCTTTCAAAATGTCAGCCGACCACACGACACGGCCGGTCGCGGCATCAAGGCAATTCAGCAATCCCGTCGCGCCCTGCGTGTAGAGCAGGCCCCCGTCGAATTGCGGCGTCGCGCGTGGTCCGGTCCCACCTTGGGCGTCCGACGCACCAAACTTGACGGGATCGAGGTGACTCCAAAGCTGCTGACCGGTGGTGAGGTGATAGGCGACCACCGCTTCCTCATCGCCGCGTTGTTCTTGAGTGAAAGCCATGTCACCGATCACGGCAAACGATGACCACGCCTTGCCAACCGGATGCCGCCACAATTCTTGGGGGGGGCGTGCAGACCAGTCGGTTCGCAGCGTGACCTCACGCACGACACTCGCGCGATCTGCGCCGCGATAGCCGGGCCAATCGTTGTCGCGCGCCATGAGCGGCGCGACTTTTGGCGTCGAATCTCCAGTTGCAACAATCGCGGACATCGGCTCGTTCACGGGGAGTGACGCAATGAACTCACGCGCAGCTTGGTCGGAACTCGGACGCCACACCGGCACGATGCGTGTCGGCACCATGTCGCCATCAAACCGCTCGAATCGGAAGAGGCCGAAGAACGCCAAGACCGCCGCGACACCTGCTCCCACAGCACCGAATCGAACTCGTCGAGACCACCCCGAAAAGAACGTCCACCAAACCAGCAAACAGAACATCGCCGCTGGCCACACGAACAGGATCGACATCTTGAAGTGAGTCGGATCCTCCCACCACA
>JAYVOX010000008.1:0-2922 GCA_043757695.1 Schlesneria sp. | reverse complement strand
CAGCCGAAGAAGTTCGTCTGGAGAGAGTGGTGCGCGAGTGACTGTGCCCACGTTTACACCAAGCAAAAACTCATGAAGAAGACGGTGACGAAGACCGTTCCGAGCTACAAATGGGTCGTCGAAACAATGTGCGAGCAATGCCAAGCGGGGATCGCTCCAGTGTATGTTCCCGCCGGAACATCCGTCCCAGCCGCTCCCGCTTTATCCGCAGACGTGAAGCAGTTGCCCGCAGTGACTGCGACCAATCCCAAAGAACAGCCGTCAGAAACAGGGTCGAAATAAGTTCCCGAACTCAATCGACTCGCGGAAGATCACTCGATCAATCCGTGAGCGGCAAGGGGCTCGCCGCCGGTGAATGATGCGCGGGCTCATCACCACGTGATGAAGTAAGGATCGTTCGAGAAATCACTGTCCGGTTCGAGCGGTGATTCATTTGGCAGGCTTGGTCCGCAGCACAAGGTAGCCCTGTCGCTCCGCGACAGGTAGCGAGATCAACCAGTCCGCGAGTTTGCGAACCGATGTCCCGAGACTCATCGCGCCATCCCCGCGCCCGCGCTGCCTGTCGCGGAGCGACAGGGCTACCTTGGTCAAGCCGCTGCTGACCGTGATTTCTCGAACGAGCCTAACTGGTTCGCGGGAGCGAGAATCTCAGTCATGGAATGACTGAGCAACGTAGGCGAGCAACGTAGGCGAGTCATTCCATGACTCGCACTCGGGCTGTGCTGCCACCGGTCAATCCAAGCCTCCGAGGGATCAACAAACGCTCCAGATCGGGACGTGATGGCGTCCCCGTGCCGACGATCGAGCAACCCGTTCACTCGAAGCGTGCGTCGGCGAACGGGTGCAGGAATCCGGGGAGCTGCTCTTTGGGGAGGGCCTCCAACAGGAACTCGGCCATGCGGAAGTCGTCGTGGTTCGTGAGCTTGATGTTGAGGGGTGAGCCTTCGACTACGTGGACCGCCTGTCCGAACTGTTCGATGAGCTGCGCTTCGTCGGTCGGTTGCAACGTGCCCCGTTGTGCGTAGGCATCGAGCAACAGTTGTCGTCGGAAAACCTGCGGCGTTTGTGCCGCCCAGAGTCTGTCACGTGAGACCGTCTCTTCGATCCGACCGTTCGCGGCGACGCGCTTGAGTGTGCTGGTGACGGGAGTCGCGAGCAGGGCGGCTCCATGTTGTTCGGCCGCGCGGAAGACGCGGTCGATCCACGCCTTCGCGATCAGCGGCCGAGCCGCATCGTGGACAGCGACGAAGTCCACGTCGGCGCGCACTCGCGCGAGGGCGTTGAGTACCGAGTCAGCTCGCTCGGCTCCTCCCGTCACGATCTCGATATTCATGAACGCGAGATTCGGGCGGTACTTCTCCTTGAACCAAGTCAGGTCTTCGGGTGAGACAACGAGGATCGTTTGCACCACGTCCTCACGATTGGCGAAGGCCTCGGCTGTGCGCACCCAGACCGGTCGCCCCTTCAACTCGACGAAGACTTTTTTCTTCGACTGCTCTGCCTCCAGTAGCTTCGTTGGCTGTGATGCGAATCGACTGCTCTTCCCAGCGGCAGGCAGAATGACGGCGAACTTGGGCATGGATGGTGTCCTCGTGGAATGGGGTCGCGCGATGGTAGTCGTCGCGCCGCAGACGGGCAACGTGTGGCGAAAGATCAACGTGCGCGAAGCAATCACGTTGCCGAAATGCCTCGTCGTTCAGAGGGCCTCACTCGGAGATGAATGCTGTCAATGTCCATGAACGGTAGTGTTTACGAGCCATTGACAACGTTCGTCGCAGAAACTTGGCAGCTTGGCACTCCATTTGTTAAGTGACTCAACGAATCGTTGCGTTCGCTTGACGATCACGTCACTTCGAGCCTGTTCGGTCGGTTCCCACTGCCCGTTCGGTTCTTCCTTGTGCTGCCACTCTGTTCAGGATCTTCGACCATGCCCAAACCCGTGATTGTCGTTCTCAGTCGAGACCAGTCGATGGCGTCCGAGTTGCCGGGACTGTTTCAAGGAAAGGCCGATATCCGCGCCTGCGACTCGTTCGACGATCTCGTTGATCTGGGCCGACACCTCGACATGCAAGCCCTCGTCGCCGACTTCCGTCGCATGGGAAGTGGCGGTCACGCCGAGAATCGGATTCTGCAATCGGTTCAAGAAATCTTCCCGAAGCTGCGTGTGGCGATGGTGACATCGGACGATTGCCCCGAGCCACTGGCTCGCCACGCAGCCATGCACGACATCACGCTCTGTCGCGGACATCTCGATCGTGCGACGTTGCTCAACGCGTTTCGATCGCTCTTTCCGGAAGAGGTCGAAGTCGCGCCGCTCGAACCGACCGTACATCGCCCACACTCGCCATCGACGTTGTTGCCCAACGATCTCGGTGATGAGAAGTCACTCGGCGTGATGACCGGAATCAGCCGACGCTTCGAGACGAACTCGCCGCACCTCAATCAGATGCTGGCCGACTTGGAAATCGCGGCCAGACACGATGTGACGATCTTGTTGATCGGTGAGACCGGTTCGGGCAAGACGTTCCTGTCGCGACTGATTCACGAGGTCAGCCCGCGCCGCCATGAGCCGTTCCTGCCCGTCGCGTGCGGTGCTTTACCGTCCGAACTGATCGAGAGCGAACTGTTCGGTCACGTGAAGGGAGCGTTCACCAGTTCTCACGCGGACAAAGAGGGAAAGTTCCTCGCCGCACGACGCGGTTCGATTCTGCTCGATGAGATCGACGTGCTTGGCCCCGATCAGCAGGTCAAGCTGTTGCGAGTCATCGAGACGGGTGAGTTCGAGCCAGTCGGGTCCAACCACACACAACATTGCCAGGCGCGATTGATCGTGGCGAGCAACCTCGAACTGCAACCGCTCGTCGAACAAGGTCGCTTCCGACCGGACCTCTACTACCGTTTGAACATGCTGAAGTTCGTCAT
>JAYVOX010000007.1:0-2928 GCA_043757695.1 Schlesneria sp. | reverse complement strand
AATGCGTCGCGCTTCGTGAAGTCGAAGGCCAAGTCCAAGCCTGTCACACTGGAAGACCGCACGCGCAGGCTCAAGGAATTGTTCGCCGATTACAACGCCGTCGGCCTCACCAGCGTGGCCGATCGTGCGGCTGGTGATGATTCGATCAATGCCTACTCGCGCTTGAAGAAGACTGGCGAACTGACGTGTCGCGTGTTTCTGTCTTACGGTGTGAATGGCATGGGGAGCCGCGAAGACGTGGAGCGTGGGATTCAAAAAGCGGCCGATCATCCGCTGCACCAGTACGACAACCTGCTATGGCTGCGTGGGATCAAGGTGTTCCTCGACGGAGGCATGTTGACCGGCAGTGCCTTCCTGCGACAGCCGTGGGGCGTGAGCGAGATATATTCGATCACCGACCCCGACTATCGCGGCATCCGATTCATCCCGCAGGACGAGCTGGTTCATATGGCGCGATACGCACTGAAGCGCGACTTACAGTTCACCGCTCACTCCGTTGGCGACGGCGCGATCCATGCGCTCATTGACGCCTACGCCGAGATCAACAAGGAGTTGCCCGTCCGTCCGTGTCGCCCGTGTATCACGCACTGCAACTTCATGAGTCTGGAAGCGATTCAGCAGATGCAGCAACTCGGTATCGTGGCCGATCTTCAGCCCGCGTGGCTATGGCTCGACGGAGCCACTTTGCGGAAGCAGTTCGGCAACGAACGACTGACGTATTTCCAACCCTATAAGACGCTGTTCGAGCACGGCGTTGTCGTAGGAGGCGGCTCCGACCACATGCAAAAGATTGGCAGTTTGAGATCGGTCAACCCCTATAACCCGTTCCTCGGCATGTGGACCGCACTCGCACGCCAAGCACGTCGTACGGACGAGCCGCTGCATCTCGAACAAGCGATCTCGCGCGAGCAAGTGCTGCGGCTCTATACGATCAACAACGCTTGGCTCACGTTTGAAGAGAAAATGAAGGGATCGCTCGAACCGGGCAAGCTCGCCGACTTCGTGGTTTTGAAGCAGGATATATTGACCTGTCCTCTGGACGAGGTACGCAACATCTCTGTCGATGAAACGTATCTCGGCGGACGCCGCATTCATCCCGTCGAGTGACCGGCACGCTTTTTAAATTGATATCCCTCGCGAGGCTCAAACTGAGCCTTTCCGAGCGGTGGACGTAAGTCCTCCAGTTCTTAGATTGAAGAACGGCTCTTGGATTGAAGAACCGTAGGACTCACGTCCACCGCTCGGAGAGGTCTTGCTCATGACCGTGCGAGGTATCACGGCCACCTACTGATTCGCTCAATAAAAACTGGCCCCGACTGCAAGCAGTCGAGGCCAGTGTGTATGACGGATTGATGCCGGGCATCCAGTGTCAGAACGTCAGGATGGCGTCCACACCGTAGACCGTCTGGTTATAGAGCTGTCCATTAAACAAGCCTGGAGTCACGTAGTTGGCAGTGTTGCCAGCCGCGTTCATGTAACGGACTTCTGGGCGAATCGTCAGGTTGGCCGTGGGCTTGATGTTTACGCCAACAGTGTTCGTGAAGTACGAGGTGCTATCAGCCTTGTACCACTCGTTCCGGTATCCGAGCTTCAACTTGCTGGTGAGGTCGTAGAAGCCGTAGTTGATCAGGCCGGTCGAATTGTTCGCAACACCGCCTTGAGCGTTGAAGTTATTCGCGAGGTCCGAACCGAGCACGTCGAATTGATGGACCGAGCTAAACTTATCGGTCCACTTGTGGGTCAGGATCGCACTGTTGATGGACCCGATACCACGCCAGCCAAGGTTGCCGGAAATCATCGCGTAGCTAAACGCGGTCTTGTCGCTGACAGCATAGTTGAAGCCGCCCAAGAAGCTGCCCGCGTTATTGAGTCGCTCGAAACCGGAGTCCATACCCAGCACATATCCACCCAGGACGGACAACTTGTCGTTGACCTTATAGGTCGATAACGATCCGGTGTGAGTGAACGGTTCGCTGTTGTAGAACGTCAGTTGGCGGCTCAGGAAAAAGTTGCCGTTGGACGGAACGACTTCATACCCGATTGGAGTATAGAAGTGACCGACCTTAGTCGACAAATTCCCCATCGCGACTTCGCCGTACAACTGAGGGAACGCCCACGAATACTGTCCGTGGTCGAAGCCGTTGTTGAAGTCCCAGCTTCCGGTTCCGACTCCCGCCCCCGGATTGTTACCGAAGGCTTGGGCATCGCGACCATCCACGCCGAACAGCACGTCGGCACGGAAACCCCAGTCGAAGCCCTTGCTCCCGTCGGCCACTTTCGCGGCGTAGAGGTAGGCTTGATTGAGGTAGGCATGGCGGAATTCACGCTGAGGACCGACGCCCGGAATGAGGCCAGCGGCTGTTCCGTTGCCAGAGAACGCACCGTCCGGATTGCTTTGGTAGCCGTATTGAGTATGACCGCCAATGATCCAACCCTTGTCCTTGAGGCGATTGCCACCGCACTCATTGTCGAACAGGCTGATCAGCGTAAATGGTTCGCCGAGATCGCCACTCAACAGACCGCAGCCGCTGCTGCAATCGCTGGCGGTTGCGCTTCCACAGCCGTTGAACACGGCCGCAGGATCGCAGGTCGTCGCTGGAGCAGCACAGGCGTTAGCCGCCGGTGCGCAACAGCCACTGTTCAGATTCCGAAGACGCGCCGCAGCGTCTTCATAAAGTTTGTCGCAGCAGCCGCCACCTTGGATCGTGGGGCGACACGGCGCCGGGGCACAGCACCCTGGGTCCGCTGCGTGCAGAGCGCTCGTGACGAGCAACCCTGCCGTGCCGATCATCATGGACAATCCTGTCCCGAGATCGACAAAGCGAAGTTTCTTCAGGCCAAACATCTCAAACTCCTAGTTTTTGGTTCCTGTCACCTGTTCCGCGTCGCAACCGAGTTGCTCGCTCAGTGGCACAGTGGTCGCCTGCC
>JAYVOX010000006.1:0-2930 GCA_043757695.1 Schlesneria sp. | reverse complement strand
GGGGACACACGTTCCGATTCCGTCCGGTGTGATTCCGAGTGGCGGAGACAAAGTCCTGCACTTCGTGGGTTACGCGGTGTTCGGAGTCTTGCTCATGGGATTGCGCGCCAGTCTGGGACCATTTCGATGGACCAGTGTTTTGGGGCGAGCTGGCTTTCTGGCCTGCTACGGTGCTTTCGATGAGATGACTCAAAAGCTCGTCGGTCGCAGCGCCGACGTGGCCGACTGGTGTGCCGACATGATTGGCGCATGCTGCGGTCTCCTTGCGGTCGTGCTGCTGGTCAAAGTTTCCTCCCGCTTGATCCGCGCTTCAACACGCTCGTCTGCTGATCGCGGTTAAACGAGATTCGCTGACAGCAACAAAAAATGCGGCCGACTGTGAAGTCGGCCGCATGGAATTTGAAACGAGTTGTTGTAGATCGAACGGCGAAGCGGCTTTCGTCTACCGAGCCGCATCCCACCACCAGCGACCGGCTGGCAGGTCACCCGCTTTGGCGGACTGAGCCACGTTGCCCAGCCGCGGCGATTCGGTGTTCAGGGCCTTGTCCTTTACGACGGACATCACGTCCCCCTTCACGCCACCCGCGATCTGCACCACGACATCTTTGCCGTTGTAGACGCGATGGTTGACGACCGACTCGCATTCCTTCGGGACGGCATAGTGAGCGGGCAAATAGGCACCGTGAGGAGCAAACGCACCCAAGTCCCACTGAGCCTTGTCGTCCAAGTTTTCGTGTTGGATCAAGGCTGAGACCAACGCGAGATCGAAGACGTTCTGAGTATCGGCGAAGACCAGATCGCGAGCGGCCAGTTTGTCGTAGTTTGCGGTGAAGTTCTGAGCGAACAAACGGTTGATCGCTTCCGACTGACCTGTCGGGACGTGCTTGCCATCAGCCGTCAGCAGTTGGTTCTCGGACTGACAGAGAACCGACGAGCCAGCGATTTCAAATGCACTCTTGTCGGCACTGTGTTGCACGCCGTCGTACTTCATGGTCAGCCACCAGCGGAGAGCGTCCATCGTCTGAATGTTCTTCTGTTGAGCGACCGGCAGCAGATCGAAGTAACTGGGAACGGCTTTGCCCGCATCGAGCTTGTCGATCCCGATCAGCTTCATGCGGTAGTCCGCTTCCACGATGACTCGCGCCACACGGCTGTCAGCGGGGACGCCCCAGACTTCGATGTCTTGGCGACCGAGCTTGTGTTGGAGAGCGTTCACCCAGCCTCGCACCGCCGTCGAACTGATCGCTCCCTTGGACTGCGACTTCTGCACATAGTCGGTCAGCGCTCGGACTCCCGCATCGCGGGTGTTGATCGAGCAGCCGAAGTCAGCGTCACCACGAGCGAACGTTCTCAAAACGGTGACGAGATCATCGAGTTGCAGCGTCGGTCGTCCATCGCTGACGGTGACGGGCTGGCCTTGAGCGTTGTATTGCCAGCCTTCGGCCGGACCTGCCAACACGATTTCGTGGGCTTCCGGGTACACGAAGACGTACTTGATTTGAGACAGGCCGGCGAGCTGCGCCATCGTTTCTGGAACAGCTTCGCCATCGGCCAATCGTTGAGCGACCGCTTTCTCCAATCGAGTCAGTGAGACCATGCGGAGATCGGAACGGCGAGCGACATCGGCATTGAGATCGGCCTTGCGAGCCACCGCACCGAGCGAAGCCAACGCTCCGTTTTGTTCTTCTTGAGTCATGCGTTGCAACAGTCCGCCCGGTGCGACTCGCACACCGGTTGGGAAGGGGGACATCGTGCCACCTTCACCATCGGCTTGCTCCCACTTGCCGGAGGTGTTCTCCATGATGAGCGTCATCAGCGTCTGGAAGTCGGCGATGCTACCGCCGCCGCCGAAGCCACCGCTCCCCGATTGGCTTCCACCGCCAGCACCTTGTCCGCCCGTGCGGCGTCCGGTGGCGCGACTCGCTTGTTGGATCGTCCCCGAGGCAGCCGACGATTCACCAGCGTTTTTTTGAGCCGCCGCGACGTTGTTCAGCAACGCCGCTTGTTCGGCCGGATTGGCGGAAGCTCTGGCGAGATCGAGGGCGGGACCAAACTCGCCCGCAGCAAGGTGAGCC
Source organism: Schlesneria sp. (assembly GCA_043757695.1). Lineage (GTDB taxonomy): Bacteria > Planctomycetota > Planctomycetia > Planctomycetales > Planctomycetaceae > Schlesneria. The sequence continues at coordinate 855 of JAYVOX010000006.1, read as the reverse complement.
GCCACCTGCTCTGCTCGATCGAGCTTGGGCTGAGACTCAGCCGCTTGAACGAACACAGACAGAGCGAGGACACACCCCAACCCTGCGACCAACTGAGCAAACACGGAAGATCGGCGACGCAGCATGATGACACCCGATGTGATCTGGCCGCGATGAGTCAGAGAATGGTCTCTCACTGAAGCGGCGGAATGTCGAACGAGCCGTGCGGAAGACGGCATCTCGGGGAGTAAGATCGTCCGGCGGCCTCGCGTGGTCAAGGAGATTCTGCGATTTCCGCCGCTCACTCGACTCCTCATCGCTCGGCATCCCACTCATCGCGCCAGCCGCTAGAATGCCGCCGTCACGCGCGTGAGGCAGGCCGCTCAAGGGGAACCTGACCCGAAAAGTCGCTGATCCAGTGACGCACTGTCGCGATGCTCGCCCTCACTCGTGAATTCCGAGGAGAACCGTTTGCCAGAACTTCCTGAGGTCGAAACGATGGTGCGTGGCATTCGACCGTTTGTCGAAGGCCGACGTATTCTCAAAGTGAAACGTTGCAAGACACATTGCCGACCGATTGGGATCACGCCGACGTTTGCTCGGTTGGCGAGTCGCATTGAAGAACAAACCGTCACGGCCGTGCGGCGTCTGGGCAAGCGGGTTGTGCTCGATTTGGCGGTCGGATCGAGTCTCGTGATCGAGCCGAGAATGACGGGCTTGATGTTGCTCGCTGATCCGCCCGATGTCGAACACCTCCGGCTCGAATGGGAATTTGAGGGCCGTCGCGAATTCAACTCGATCTGGTTTTGGGATCGTCGCGGATTGGGGACCGTGCGGTTGTTTGGTCCCGGTGAGCTGGAGCGAGACCTCGGTCCC
>JAYVOX010000005.1:0-2933 GCA_043757695.1 Schlesneria sp. | reverse complement strand
GTGGGTGCGGTACGACATGGAGGGCGTCGCGCGAACGCTGACGAAGGAGAAGCTGCGCGAACGACCGCTCGACATGTGGCGATACAAAGAGTTGCTGCCGGTCCCGTTCGAGACCGACCCGGTGTCGCTGGGCGAGGGACAGACGCCGCTGTTGCCCTGCTCGTACCTAGCCGCGCGGTATGGTCTCGATCAACTGTGGATCAAGGACGAATCGCATTTGCCGACGGGGAGCTTCAAGAGTCGCGGGCTGGCGATGGCGATCACGATGGCCAAGCACTTGGGAGTCCGTCGCGTCGCTTTGCCCTCCGCCGGAAATGCGGGGGGTGCCGCAGCGGCCTATGCGGCGCGAGCGGGTCTCGAAGCCTACGTCTTCATGCCGCAAGACACCCCCATCGTGAACATCTACGAATGCCGACTGGCCGGTGCGAAGACATTTCTCGTCAACGGACTCATTACCGACTGCGGTCGCATCGTGCGCGAAGGGAAGCAGCGGATGAACTGGTTCGATCTCTCGACGCTCAAGGAGCCGTATCGCATCGAAGGTAAGAAAACGATGGGCCTCGAATTGGCCGAGCAGTTCGATTGGGAACTCCCCGACGTGATCCTCTATCCGACGGGAGGAGGCACGGGACTGATCGGCATGTGGAAGGCATTTAAAGAACTGAGCCAGTTGAGTTGGTTGAAGGGAACTGGCACAGACGGCTCGCCCCCCATGCCGCGCATGGTCAGCGTGCAGTCCACCGGCTGTGCTCCGATTGCGAAGGCGTTCGAGGCGGGGTCTCGTTTCGCCGAGCCGTTCCCCCACGCCGCGACCATCGCTAGCGGCATTCGTGTCCCGGCAGCCGTCGGCGACTTCATGATCCTCGATGCCGTCAACGCGAGCGGTGGCCTCGCGATCCAAGTGGAAGAGGCGCGCATTTGCGAGTGGATGCGACTGGTCGCGTCCACCGAAGGGATCGCGATCTGTCCCGAGACAGCCGCTTGTATTGGCGGACTCGAACGCCTGACGCGCGACGGCTGGATCAAGCCTCACGAACGAGTCGTCGTCTTCAACACGGGTGCCGCGCAGAAGTACATCGAAGCGATGCGTTGTGAGCTACCCAAACTCGACATCACCCAACCGATCGACTGGGACCGGCTGTCTGAGTTGTGAGAGCGAAGAATCAATCTTTCTGCCATCACCTCTTTCCGCCACAATCGCCTCGCCGTTCGATCAGCCTCACGTCCGTCAGGAGAGTTTTCATGTCACGACCGTCTCGAAGCCTCGTCTTGATCGCGTTGGTTCTCGGGTGCGTGATCCGACTGACCGCTGGCCAGACGTTCGCACAGAAGACAACGGCGGTTGAACCGGCGGCGGTCCCTACCAAGGCTGATCAGAAAGAACTGCCTCATCACCCCGAGACTCCCCCTGTCACGCGCAAGACGAAGAAGCGCGAGCGAACAGCGAAGCCCGTCGCGCAATCGCGACCGTATCCGGTCTTTGGTATCGACGAGGTTCTCGATCACCTCGCCACGACGGGAGCCAAGCTGCAAAGAACGGGCAAGACCAAGAGCGATCTCGAACTCCGCAAGAACCTCGATCGCAAGACCTGCTCGCTGACTTTGCCCGCTGTCAGTGAAGAGTCGATCCCGGATCGCGAGCTGTACCAGCGGGCCTGTGAGAGCGTCTTCGTGGTGTGCAGCCTCTACAAAGGGAGGGACGGCGAGAACTGGCAGACTTCACTCGCGACCGCCTTCGCCGTCACGGAAGACGGCGTGCTGAGTACGAGCTGCCATGTCTTCGATAACGAAGACACCGCCGATGCCGTGATCGTGATGGACTCGAAGAAGCGAATCTACCCAGTGACGGAGTTGCTTGCCGCGAACAAACTGGCCGACACGTGTCTCTTCCGCATCGACGCCAAAAACTTGAAGCCGCTGCCGTTGGCCGAGGACGCACTGCCGGGATCGACCGTGCGCATCGTGGCTCATCCCGGCGACAGCTTCTTCTATTTTTCGAGCGGTCACGTCGCGAACTATGAGCGCGACCAAGACGCCGTGCTGTGGATGAACGTTACTGCGGACTTTGGCCAAGGGTCGAGCGGCGGGCCGGTCTTCAATGAGCAAGGCCACGTCATCGGACAAGTCAGTCGCACATACACGCTTTACTCGGGAGGTGCTGCCACACGCGGCCGTTCGCGCCGAGTCGCCGGTGTCGTGCAGCCGACTCAGCGGAAAGCCCTCGCCCAACTCGATGCCGATCCCGCTCCGAAGAAACTCGCCGCTCCGAAGAAACTCGCCGCTCCGAAAGCGGGTGATGCTGAAGAGGCCGAGGCAGACGACACCACGATGGACCCGCAGATGGTCTTCAAATCGTGCGTCCCCGTGCAAAGCCTCCGCTCACTCATCACGGTCAAGCCGACTCCGTAGAACCCAACAACCGATTTGTCGGATGGGCACTCAATCCCGTCCTGCTTTTCGGCAACACGGGATTGATGGAAAGAACGGACGGGCAAGAGTGCCCATCCTACGACTCGGTTGCATGGTTGAGATCAACTCACGGCGAGAGCGAACTAACATCCCACAGCTTCACTGTTTTGTCGTCGCCACCACTCGCGAGGTGCTTGCCGTCGGGTGAGAACAGCACGCTGCGGACGGTCCCCTCTTGAGTCAGCTTGAGCAACTCGGCACCGCTGCTCGCGTCCCACAGCCGGATCGTGCGATCGGACGAGGCGGTCGCGAGCCGTTTGCCGTTGGGTGAGAACGCGACCGATTCAACCTTGTTGCGATGGCCGCGCAGTGTGAAGCGATAGTCGCCGGTGGTCGCTTCAAAAACGCGGGCCGTGCCGTCTCCCGCTGCCGTCGCGATCCCGCTGCCGTCCTTCGAGAAGACCGCCTGTTGAACGCCCGACGAGTGCCCTTTGAACTGGAGCAACTCCTTGCCGGTCTCAATG
>JAYVOX010000004.1:0-10904 GCA_043757695.1 Schlesneria sp. | reverse complement strand
TCCATGTCCCAGATCGAGTGCTTGGGGAAGACCTGCAACAACCACTTCCCTTGGGGACTGACGTAACGCGACCGCAGTTCCTTGGGCAGGTCATCGGGCGTGACGGGTTCAGGGTTGGAAGCCGCGTTGAGTGCCTGAAACTGCGCGAGGAGCGAGTACCTCAAGCGGTATTCAAACTCGGTGAGGATCGTCATCTGTGTCCTCACGTCGAGCGTGTCGAGTTGATCGAGGAACCGATCCAAGCGCGCGGTGATCGCTTGGGCTTCAGGCTCCGGGCGCGAGCGTGCGAACTTAAAGAACTCTTCGAGCTGTCGTCCCGCTTGAGCGGGCATGACGGGCGATGGAGCAGGTGGCTGCTCGGGGAGGCGAGCCAGCAGCGCGTGATAGCCTTGCACCATCAATTGGGTTTCGGACGGAGGGACGGTCGGCAGGCGCGTCGCAAGTTCCTCGACGTGATGCACCGACGGCAGTGCTTCCAACTGAGTCTTCCGTTTCCGCGCGTCGTCGGCCGAGTCGGCCAATGAGATCGCGTAGAGCAATGAGTTACTCGATGACTCGAAGATGCGTTTCTGTGCTTCGACCGACTCCAAACCTTCGGCCTGCAAGTGAAGCAGGTTGTGATCGTATTGCAGCAGCGGTCGCGGCCACGATCCCCACGCGATCGGTCCCTGCCAGTCAAACGACTTCCACGCCACGGTCCCCAACAGCGCGGCCGACAAGAATAAGACGAAGCCCGGATAGCGACTGGTCGCGTGACGGAGCCACTTCCCTTGAAACGGCACGGGTAACGCTTGCTCGCGACTGTTACGGTCGGCCAGTGCGATCATGGCCGGGAGACACGTGAACGTGGCGAGCGTGCAAAGCAAAATTCCGCAGCCCGCGATCAACCCGAGTTCCGCCACGCCGAGAAAGCTGGTGAACGACGCGCAGAAGAACGCCAGCGCCGTCGTCACGGACCCGGTGACGATGCCGGGACCGAGCGTCTGGGCGGTCTCAACCAGTGCCGCGCGAAGTGACCGACCATGATGCCGCAGGTCGAGGTAGCGCGACAAAATGTGAATCGCAAAGTCGTTCCCGAGGCCAATGACGATCGACGCAAACGACACCGAGAGAATGTTGAGATGACCGACGATCAGCGTGGTGAGTCCGAAGCTCCACGCCATCCCGACGGCGAGCATCGTCATGCCGAGTGCCGGATGCAGGAATCCGCGAAACCCGACGAAGAAGATCAGCGCGACACCGACGAACGAGATCAACGACGCTTGAGCACTGTCGATCTGAGACCGCCGCATCTCATCGTTCTCAAGGACCGGGATGCCGGTCAGCAGGATCCGCGTCTGTGGTTGCTCCGACTGTGTTTCGGCGATCAGCTTGCGCAGCGCGTCGATCGCCTGCGTCGATCCGTCAAACCCGTCGCTCTTCTGCGTGGGAGCCGTCATCAAGAAGCCCATCGTTCCTGCTTCGTTCAGCAGGTAGACCGTTTGGTTGGCCTGGTCACTCAGCTTGCGATCAACCTGCAATACGTCGGGCCACGGGTTGGTGAAGTCATTGCGATCCGCAGTAAAACGCGCGAGCGAATCGGTCAGTCGATCCGTGTGTTGCCAGAGTCGTTTGGCCAACTCGGGCTGGGCCGCTTCAAGCTGCTTCCGGAGGCGAGTCAGCATCCCTTCGAGTCGCACCAACTCCCAATTGCCATCGAGAACCGGGCCGTAGATTTCGAGACGTTCCAAACCTTCTGCGAGCGAATTGGGCGGCAGGTACTGCAAGCCCTTCTCACGCAACGTCCCCGGCTCAACCTTGTACAAGATGCTGCCGAATAACTCGGGCCGCTTCGCGATCTTGGCCCCGAGAGCATCGAGCGTCTGCTTGATCGCTTCGGGTTCGCTCCCCTCGACCGCAACCACCATGTCGGCCGACTCGCCAAAGCTCTCGGTGTAACGCAGCCACCGTTGATGAAAGGCCATCTTCGGGTCGATCAGGTCCGAACGATCCGTCTTGAACTTCAGGAACATTCCCGAATAAACGAGGCACAATCCCGCCGAAAGCGCGACCAGCATGAGTGTGAACTTCGGACGAAGCACACACGCCTCGGTGATGGCGCCCAGCATCTGGGCCATCAGCGACGGAGACGAATCGTCAATGTTCGGCTCAGACATGCGAGCAGCTTGCTCCGATGAGGTATGTCTTGTCCCCTCGCCCCGGCTGGGGCACCGCCGCTTCCGTGGTCGGGTGAGGGGTTCTTCGTTGTGGGGCGACTTTGTTTGACCGCGCGGGCATGAGTGAGATGTTTTAAGCGAGCCGTGTGCCGTGAGGCCACGGGTTTCCTGCGGCGATCAAGAACCCGCAGCCTGACGGCATGCGGCTCGCCAGTGTCTCATCTTTGACCGCGCGAGGGATAAACGACAGAACTCGGTCGAACACCCGCGCCGGAAACCCAACCCAACCGGCACGGTCGAAGTCTCATCGGCCGATTGGTCAATCGTCAACAGCCGAAGCCGGTTTGTAAGAAAATCGTCAGGTTGTCGCGAGAGAAAGCGAGTTGCTCAACTTGCCCGGTCGCCTCAATCTGAAGTTGCGAGCGATTCTGCCGTGCGCGTCGGCGAACCTTGCCGAATCCAGCCGCCGCCCAGCACGCGGTCGCCGTCGTACAGCACCAGAGCCTGACCGGGAGCGACCCCAAACTGAGGCTCATAGAATCGCACGGTCACGTCCTCGCCGCGCACCTCGACCCGCGCGGGAGCCGCCGTGTGCAGATAACGAATCTGCGCGAGGCACTCGAATGACGAGGGGACATCATCGGCGAGCCAACTCATGCGGTCTCCCTCGACCGTCGTGCAGGCCAAGTCGGCGTGAGTCCCCAGCACGACGCGGCGCGATTCCGGTTCGATGCGGATCACGAATCGAGGCTCACCAAACGTGATGCCCAGTCCCTTGCGCTGACCGATCGTGAACTGATCGAACCCGCTGTGCCGACCCAACACCTTGCCTGCCGGATCGACGAACTCGCCCGACAAATCGGGACGGCCCCGATACCGATCGAGGAACCCCACGTAGTCGTTGTCGGGAATGAAACAGATCTCCTGACTGTCGGGCTTCGTTGCCACGCGCAGCCCCGCTTCGCCCGCCAGTTCGCGAATCTCCGGCTTGAGGAAGTCTCCCACCGGGAAGAGGATTCGGTCGAGGATGTTCTTGTTGATCCCGGCCAGCACGTAACTCTGGTCCTTCGTCCGGTCGCGGCCTCGCACCAGCGCGGGCTTGCCATCGACATCCTGAATCCGCGCGTAGTGCCCCGTCGCAATATGGTCCGCGCCGACACTGACCGCGAAGTCCCACAGCTTGCCAAACTTCAGCCAGTTGTTGCACATCACGCACGGATTCGGAGTCCGCCCCGCCAGATATTCATCAACGAAGTAATCCTTGATCCGCCCGAATGCATCCGCAAAGTTGAGGGCATGAAACGGAATGTCGAGTACATCGGCGACTCGCCGCGCATCAGCCGCATCCGACGCTGAACAGCATCCCTGCTTGTGAGGCTTCAGCCCGATGATGGGGAGCAGCGGTTGAGGGTTGAGGGTCGAAGGCTGAGGGTCAGAACTTCCTGTTCCCTCGCCCCCGCTTTGCGGGGAGAGGGTGAGGGGTCTTGGCTTTGTCCCCTCGCCCCCGTCTTCGGAGGAGAGGGCTAGGGTGAGAGGGCTTGCTTCTCTTCCTCCCTCCCCTCGACGGGGAGGGCTGGGGAGGGGTGATGCTTTCGTCTCCGCAGCTTCAAGCCGACAAGCCGTCTCCTTCTCAGTCTCGCCCGAGCGCATGAACAGCCCGATCACCTCATAGCCCTGCCGCTTGAGCAGCACCGCCGAGGCCGAGCTATCCACCCCACCACTCATCGCCAACACAACACGCTTCGACATTCGCACCCGTCCCTTCCCAAAGGAACCGAAGTCTACAGAGCGACGGCAACGACCAACAACGGCAACGAGGAACCGAACGAGCAAATGCTCATTTCAATTTGGGTGCCACGGTCCCGGAGGCCACAGTCGGACAGCCTGCCAGCTCCAGAACCAGCCGGTGGCCCACTGGATGGCGGTGAGCCAGAGATAGATACGGTGTTCATCGTAGAAGTTGCTGACGAGCAATGTTCGATGGCTGGTGTCCATCAGGCGGCTAAGGTGAGCGTGGTCGATGAACAGGCAGATTTGTACGGCGAGCAGCACGCACCAAGCGGCCACGAGGGGAATGTTCTTCCGATGGCGGAGCGTCACAGCCCCGAGCACGATCAGCACCAGAACGCCGATCAAGTTGAGTTGTCTGGTGACTTGTTGCGTGACGAATCCCTGTTCGGTGCTGCCCAGCAGTTCGGTTCCGATGGGGACGACGATGACCGCATAGAACGTCAGCCCGCCGAGCCAAACGGCGAGTACGGCAAACACCACGAAACGTCCGAGATCGCGCAGCACGGTCTTCAAACCAGACGCTCCTCACCATGAAACAATGGAAAAGCCCGGCGACTCTGCGAGTGCCGGGCTTGATCGTGTACGACGCCGCTTCAATCCTTTTCGACGACCTTTTTGCCGTCCGAGGAAATCTTCACGTCGCGCGTCTTGCCTTCCTTGGTCTTGCCGCGAACCTCGAAGAATTCGACGCTGCCTTCCTTTTCCTTCCACGCGGTGTCGAAGGTCACGCCGGGGAGTTCTTCCTTGGCCTTGTCCATCACGGCGGCGGGAACCTTGTCGATGGGGACCATTTCCGTTTTTTCGGCTCCGCAGCCGGTCAGCATTCCGCAGCCAGTGACCAACGCCAGCATCAACTTCTTCATGAGGCAACTTTCAATGGAGGGTCGAGAAATCAGAACATTCATCTTCCACGACAATGATTCGGCGGCGATCAGAACTCGCCGGTTCGTTCGCCTCCGGCGCGGGTGGCGAGTGCGCGATAAAGATCGTAGTCCATCGACGTGCTGAGGAATCGGACGGTCCCATCGCCGAGCAGAAAATGAACGCCGCCCGTATGCAGGCTGTGGAACTGGTTCACATGAGAACGAGGATGTCCGGGACTGTAGCCGTCACCCGCATGGCCCAGCACGAGACTGGAACTCGACTCCGGCGGTCCGCTTCCCACGCCATCGCTCGGATCAGGGACGATCACCGCGCCAGTGACGGCTCCCGCCCACGTCGCATCGCCCAACCATGAGGATCGCTCGCCGACCATCAGCGTGTTGCTGGTCCCGTCGGTCAGGTCTCGCAGATTGACTTTACTGTTGCGGAAGAACACGCCGTCGCCATCGACGCCCGGTTCGCTGGTCCCGAACATGCCGACAAAGTTCGACCGGGCGACATCGCAAATGGGGCCGATGTCCGCGCCGGTCGAGAGGTTTCTCTGATGAGCCGACCATGTTTGCGGCCCGGTGTCGGACGGGCAGCGAAATGCGGCCAGTGACGACACGCGCGTCGTGGCATTTGGTGGCAGTTCAATCCCGACGTTCACATTGAGGGCGTTGTACAAGTTCGCGCCGTCGAGATACGGCAGAGTCATCGACCCCCAGCCCCAACCGGGTCCGAGATCGTTTCCCGGCGCATCGTATTTAGAGATATAACCCGGCGGCAGAGTGGTGTAGGTGTCGTGATAGTTGTGCAGCGCCAGACCATGCTGCTTGAGGTTGTTCTTGCACTGCGTCCGCCGCGCCGCCTCGCGCGCCTGCTGCACGGCGGGCAGCAGCAACGCGATCAATACGGCAATGATCGCCATCACCACCAGCAATTCGATCAACGTGAACCCGCGCCGCGACCAACGATTCGTTTTCATGACGATCACTCCTGCAATTCAGCCTGTGTCCTCGAAATCCAGTTTCATATGGAAAAGGATTCTACACCATCCCGCGAAGAGAATTCGAGCTGTGTCCCGACGGGTGGCCGAGTCTGGAGCGTTTCGCAGGGTGGCCCAGCTTGCTTCAAACTGGGTGCGCAGCACAAGAAACTACAGATCGAGCATCGATTCACAAAGTGGCTTGCCATCTCTTCAATGGTTGAACAAAGTTTCTTGGGCCTGTGGGCTGGGTGGCCCTGCTTGAGCGATCTCAACAATCTTGGAGTGCCACTGCTTCGGACCTCTTCGTTTTTGAAATGTGTTGCCGTTGAGTCAAGTTTGGGACGGAAGCGGTGCCGCCCTCTTTGGGAGTGCTCCGGCTGGACGGAGCTTTGGAATTTTGGCGCAGCCTGTTGAGCAAGCCCGTCGATCACGATGCTGTCCCAGCCGACAAGACGTGTACTCGTCTGCAAAACCAAAACAGAAAGCGGCTCCGCCGCAAACCAAAGCTCCGTCAAGCCGGAGCACTCCAAAGGTCTGAGGCGCAGCCCTCGCTGGAGTCTTCGGAGAAGCAGTGTTCTTCGCGAGCTTGTTACCCATCGGAATTGGCCGGGTGGCAGGTTTGAGCTAAGCAGCCGCGTAGGACCGGTTCGACTGGCCTCCGCGGAGCACTGAAAAGGCCATCTCGACAATCCAACACGATGGACTCGCACATCGAGAAGGCGGGCTGACAGGCGTATGGACTCAATCTACTTGGAAACTTCGGTTGTCAGTCACGCGAGCGCTCGACCGAGTACGGATTCCAATGTTCTGGTGCTTCAACAGCAGGCACGAGATTGGTGGGTGATCGAGCGCCCGAAATTCATTGTTGTCACTTCGCAACTCGTACTCGATGAAGCCTGCCTCGGCGATCCCATCGCTGCGGCAGAACGGATGACACTGCTCGCCGGCATTCCTTTGGTGCCAATCGATGATCGCGTTGAAGCCGTTGCCGACGAGTTGATCTCGCGTTCGTTGATGCCACCAAAAGCCAAACTGGATGCTCTTCATGTCGCCGCAGCGGCAGTGGGTGGTGTCCAGTTTCTGTTGACGCAGAACTGTCGGCACATCGCCAACGCGCATACACTTCCGCGTATCTACCGAACACTGATAGAACTTGGGTTTCCAAACCTCCTGATTTACACGCCCGCAGAATTTCTGGGGAACACTGACGATGACACCTAATCCCGTCCTCGAAGAGCTGTACGCCGCCCGTGAAAAGTTGCTCGCAGGCGCCGGGGGTGATGTCCACCGATTTCTCGAAGGGGTTCGCGAACGGGAGGCGGCGTCCGGGCTTCTATTAGGGACGACTCCGCAACGCACCACTGATCGCTCAAATCCGGCTGACATCAAGAAATCGTCGTTACCCTCCAAACCGAGCGTCGTTGAAGTGGGCGCGGTCGTGTAGATGCGGCTGGGTGGCTCTGCTTGAGCGATCTCAACTACCTTGGAGTGCCACTGCTTCGAAGTCTTCGGAGAAGCAGTGTTCTTCGCGAGCTTGTTACCCATCGGAACTAGCAGAGCGTCCCCCACTTGCACTGCTTCTCCGAAGACTTCGAAGCAGTGGCACATTCAAGGTCATTCCGACCGGTCGCTCCACTTACTTTCCAGCAGGAGCCACCGTGAACTTCGCGGGTTCGGCCAGCAGCTTCATAATCTGGTCTCGCATGGCATACGCCGCGACGAGGGTGATGGAGACGAGGGCCAGCCACAAACAGATGTCGAGGATCAGTGAGGGTGTCAGTCTGCGGTCGAGCTTCTTGTAGCGGAAGTAGATCGTCGCGGCCGAGATCATAGGGAGCGTCAGCGCCTGGCCGAAGCCGCCGACGACGACCATCCACTTCGGTTCCTTGAACGCCAGAAACAGGCCGAGGGCGACGACCGGGATCAGGATTGAGATGTAATGGATCATGCGGGCGCGGTCGGCTGGTTTGTCGTACTTGGCGAATCCGCCGAGGTTCAGGAAGTCGGCCACGAGGCGACCGTTTCCGGCACTCGACAAGTACAGCGTCTTGAACAACACCGCCGCCGCGCCGATCAGGAAGACCAACTGAGTCCATTCGCCGAACGTGTCGATGAACATCCGCGACAGCGTTTCGATCATGTCCTTCTTCTCGGGGCGAAGGCCCTGCGGATGCAAGACGGCGGCTCCCATGAAGTAGAACGCCACCGTCGAGACCGTGAACACGACCATGCTCACCCACGCATCGAGGTGCATGACTCGCACCCAACCGCGCGCACGCCTGGCCCACGCTTCACTGTCGTCGCGCTTCCCCGCATACCGCGCGTAGCCCTTCTCCAGGCACCAGTACGGGTAATAGAAGAGTTCCGCCGCGCCGACTCCCGTGATTCCGAAGACGCCGAACGCCACCGCGAAATCGGGCGGAAGACCGAACAGCATCCCCTGTCCGACCTCGTTCCATTGAATCGGATACTTCGTGAAGGGCAACGCCAGCGCGGCCGACACAGTGAGCAGCGTGATGCCGACCACCAGCGCGGTCGTGACGATCTCAATCCGCCGATAGTCGCCTCGCCACAAGAGGCCGATGGCGGCGAGACACGTCATCACCGCCCAAGGGTATTCGGGCCGCTCACGGATCGCCGACGCCAGGCTCGGCAGAACGCTGTTCAATGCGTCGGCCAGACCGAGCGACAACGCGGGAAACGTCAGATTGAGAGCCTGTCCCACCGTCCCCGTCATCGCGCCGAGTTGGAAGATCGTCGAAAGCATCATGACCAGCCACCACCAGGTGAGCCAGTGGGCACCCAGCCTTAGACCGGGTAACTCGTTGATCGCCCCCAGCGTCGGCTTGCCCGAGGAAATCGCATAGCGCCCCAGTTCCGTCTGCACGAAGACCTTGATGACGCAGCTAAACAGGATCAGCCACAGGAGCATGAACCCATGCTGCGCCCCGAGCGATGTCGTCAGCAACAACTCCCCCGAACCGACGATCGTCCCCGCGAGAATGATCCCCGGCCCGATCTTCTTCAGCGCGGACCATAACGAAACGGGCGGCTCTTGAATCTCGCTGGCGGGGAGAGCGTAGGGATCGAACGACGTGGCATCGGACATGAGCGGCTTTCTTTGGAGGTGGCCGATTTGGAGTGCGGCGGCTCGACGCCGCTTTGGCATTTTTGATTTGGATTCGGATGGGGCTGCGATCAGATGCGCGACGACCTCGAAAGCGGCACAGCCGCAATCCAAAGCTGCGTCGAGCCGCAGCACTCCAAAGGTCACTGCAACTCCGGGTGATAGCCCGTCGTGTTGAGTTTGATCCGGTACAGCCCCTGCCCCGCAGTGATGTACAGCATCTTCGAGTCGGAGCCCTTGCCGAACGTGCAGTTGGTCGGAAGCGGTTCCGTCGGGATGTAGGCGAGCTCTTTGCCCTCGGGGGAGAAGACCACGATCCCGTGACGCTCTTCCTTGCGGATCGCGCAGTAGATGCGGCCTTGCGTGTCGGTCGTCATCCCATCGGTCCCCGTTCCCTGACCGAAATCGACCACGACTCGCTTCGGCCCGAGCGAACCGTCGTCTTTAATCGGGAAGGCGTTCAGCGTCATGCGGCCTTGCGTCGTCTTGGCCCCCGCCGGTTCGAGGCCCGTCGCGCCGTTGTTGGTTTCGGCGACGTAGAGCGTCTTCGCATCGGGCGACAGGATCACGCCGTTCGGCTTCTGGATGTCGGTCGTCGCGCGGTGAACCTGAGCATCGGGATCGACGCGATAGACGGACATGTGGTCCAGTTCGAGCGGCTCCTTGCCGACGTAGTGCGGATCGCTGAAATAAACCCAGCCGCGCGGATGGACCACGAGATCGTTGGGGGCGTTGAATCGCTGCCCCTCGAACTTGTCGGCGATCACCTTCATTTTGTTGTTGGCCGTCACTTCGCACAGCGCCCGCAGGCCGATGTTCGCGCCGCACACGGCCAGCAGCCGTCCCTTCGTGTCGAAGAAGAGGCCGTTGCTCTGCCCGCTGTCGGCAACATGGACCGTCGTCTTCCCCGAGGCCGGATCGAACTTCATGATTCGGCCGGGATTCTTGGCTTCGATGGCGATGTCACTGAAGAAGACAAGGCCCTCCTTCGAGACAGCCACCCCCTCGGTGAACTCCCCTTCGTTCCACAGTCGTTCCAGTTTTGCACCGGCCGGAAGAATCGCCGGATCGCCCGTCGGAGCGGCCTCCGCCGCCAGATTCAATGATGACAGGACGACACCAAACGCCAATTGGCAAGACCAGCGAACGAAGGCATTCATGCAACGGATCCTCGGGTGAAACAAGTTGTTTGCTCAGCATATCTTCGTCGGTGGCATCACAACAGCAGCACCGCTTCGCAGAACGATGGCTGTCAGCATGTGCCAGACTTCGCGCAGCCCGAGGTGAGACGTTTAGCAGCAATGCCACACCGTGCGCTCGCTTTACGATTTCCCCGCGTTCTCTCCCACGCCGTTGGCGTTGGGGCTAAACATGGAAAAGTCATATACATGGTTGCGGAAGGGATCGAAAATCACTCCGCCGCTTCCATCTCCGCCTGCAACTCGCACCAGCGTTCTTCGGCTTCGTCGAGTTGTGTGGTCAGCGCGGTGACTTCTTCGTGGAGGCGCAGGGCCTCTTTGGCGTCGGAGCAGTTCATCAGCAGGTTGTTCGATTGCTTCTTTTGATCGTCGAGTCGCGCGATGGTCTTCTCGATCGTCGAGAGTTCCTTACGAATGGCGCGTTCGTCGCGGCGTGCGGCGCGGGCGACGACTCCGGCCGACTTGGCTGCGGTGGCCTTGGCCATTTCGGGCGGGGCCTTGCTCAACTTGGACGCTTGCAGTTCCCGCTCACCGTCATCGATTTCCTTGTTGACCGCGTAGAGATAGGCATCATAGCCGCCGCCGTAGTTGGTGACGTGACCGTCGCGGACCTCGATGACGCACGTTGCGACGCGCTTCATGAAATGGCGGTCGTGCGTCGTGAAGATGACCGTTCCTTTGTAGTCGGTCAGGGCCTGTGCGAGTGCCTCGACCGTATCGACATCGAGATGGTTGCCCGGTTCGTCGAGGACCAGCACGTTGTAATTGCTGAGCAACAA
>JAYVOX010000003.1:0-2955 GCA_043757695.1 Schlesneria sp. | reverse complement strand
CCGAAACGGTCAGCTTGTTGGTGGGACTCAAGACTTCAATCGCCGTCACCACACGTTCACCCGAGGAGACATCCAGAATCTGAACATGCCGCGCCGTCTGTGGCACTTCCTCCAACACGAGCAGCGGTTCCACCACGGCGACGGACTCTGACTGAACTCCCATCGTCGCGTGCTCAAAGTCTTCGACGACACTCACGTCGGGCGAGATCAGTCGTGCCCCCTCCTCCGTATCGACCGAGACCGACTCTTCGACGCGGGCAACGAGATCCGACGGAAGTTGGTCCTGAATCAGGTCGCAGATGTAGGTCATCACCCTGGTATGCACGTCACGCCAGTGAGCTTCCAGATACGGGTCCATGCCGGGAAACGGGCTGCTCATGGAAACCTCCCTCGTGTCGCGGCGGTGCGAGGTGGATCAACTGCTCGCCAGTTGTAGTTTGCGGTTCATGTCATTCTCCCGGATCGCGACTCGCGGACTTCGTCGTCTGTGACTGTGGCGATACTTCGCTTGTCACGGTGACATGTGCGGGAGGCTCGCCGGAATGTTCGGCTTGGCGTGGTCGATCGCTTGGGCGAGGTTTGGCTCGTTCACCGGCTGTGTGAACGGATCGGCCATCGACTTCCACAAGCTGTGTGTCGTTGAACGTCACGGCCTTTGCCGCCAAACGTTGCTGGATCATGATTGAGTCTCCTCGCGGGACGCGATACGTAACGCTCGATCATCGACGAAAACATCGTTGCAGTAGAGCTCAACAAAGTAAACACCGGGTTCCGAAACGGGGTGTGTGGCACGATCGGAGTCCTCGACGGGCGTGGTGATCACGTTTGCAATGTAAGTCAAAGACCACGCCCTTCGCAGAGCCTCAAGGCGTGCCACACTTCAATCTGTTTCATCGATTTGGGCGTGCCACCCAGCCGGGGCATCGCGCAGATGCTTTGGCCCATGCCACTCAGTCTCAGAACGACAGCTTACATGCGGCGAAGAACTCGATTGGCGTCATCCATCGTAACGACAGGTGTTCGCATATGTTTGGGATCTTCGGAGGCTTCGTCGATCTGGGATTTGAAGCGGATTGTTCGTCTGTGACAACAATCGCACCGGCCAGTCGGGCATGGGCAATCAACCACGGATCGGCCTCGTTGCCTGCGCCTCCTTGCGCGGCGAAGTTGGGAAAGCGATGAATCAGTTCGCTGTATGTCAGTACCGTCTGCTCAGATGGTAACTCAAAGAACGCTTTCCGTTCTTTGGCCCATGATGACAAGGCATCATCTTGATAGGCCAATTCCCGATAAACCTCATCACACGAAAACGCGACTCCGGACTGAAGCAGGCGATTGATTTCGTCCCAGAGCGACGGAAAGACATCGATCCGATACCGCTTGTTCCATCCATTGATGAATACACTTGTGTCGAGGCAGAAACGCACAGTCAAATCATTTCTCCT
This sequence comes from Schlesneria sp., assembly GCA_043757695.1. GTDB lineage: Bacteria > Planctomycetota > Planctomycetia > Planctomycetales > Planctomycetaceae > Schlesneria. The sequence goes on along the minus strand of JAYVOX010000003.1, from coordinate 1,510 downwards.
CGGTCATGAGAAGTCCTCGTTGTGGGTATAGTCGCCGAGTGACATCACCCAAATGCTTTAACTTCATGCCGAGCAATGTGGTCAGTTCGCCCCCATGTATTTCGCCGCCTTCAAATGCGGTGAATGCCAAACGGGAAAACGCTTCTCCATTCTTGCTTACCACCTTGATTGATTGCTTGACGGGACCACCTGTCTTTTTGGCGTTGTCCCGAAGTTGAGCGAGTTTGTTTTCTGCGTAGTCCTGATCGGCGAGACCGATTTCGACCAAACGAATGACGACAACCGCTCGACTGACTCCGTATCGTGAAGCGAGCATCGACAGCACATCGTCATCGTGCGCCCGCCATGCTGCGGGAACTTTCTTCCGAATATCATCAGACGGAATCAACGTTTCTGCGGCCAGACGATTGCAGAACTTCTCAACCTCGAATTGTGGAGCAACAATTTGAGACTCACTGCCACTGTTCGAGATAGCCGTCTCGCCAAGCAGAATGTGGCCAAGTTCATGAACAAGGCTGAACAGTCTGGCAGAGTAACTGTCCGCGACATTCAATACGACTACAGGGGCATACTTATCGACGAGCGCAAACCCTCGCATTTCTTCCACGTCGAGACCAGAGACCTGCCACACAAAAACTCCACAGTTTTCGAGAGCACGCCGCCATAACCACAGACATTCCCGAGAGTCATTGGTCTCGGTTTGCTGTTCGAGAGTGACGCCCGTAAGCGAGCGAACTTGCTTGGCAACCACACGAACTGAACTCTTTACTGTGACACCCACAAGCAACTCAACCGGACTCGCGCTTTGATCCCTGAGATACTGTGAAGCCCAGCTTTGGCGCTCTTGGCATTGCCGGATTGCGAACACAAGCTGCGAACTGAGACCAGTACGGATGTCGCCGGCGATCGTTCGAAAATCCTTGACGATCGTAAAGCCTTGCTGTGGACTTGGTAGGTAGAAGACTTGCAGAGGTCGCTTGTAACGCTCACCGAGCCGTCGCAGCATTGCGAGCGACGGTGTACCGTTCCCGGCTTCCCATTCTCTCAGTACTTCAGCCTCGATCTTTTCAGCAACCGCAACCTCGTCGATCGAAAGGCACGCCGTTCGACGCGCCCATTCGAGCATAAGATGGTTGGCATGTGATGGGACGGACTTAGTCATCGCGATCGTGCCATGGAAACCGAAGCTGCTTGGAGCCACTGCTGGTTAAAACTATACACACCAGTCCCGTTTCACGGGCCAGTGGCGGTCAGACAAGACCGCCACTGGCCCGGCTGTCCTGCTGAAATTCACACGGCGTCGAGGGCCTGCTTGAGGTCGGCGATGATGTCGGCCACGTCTTCCGTGCCGACTGACAGTCGCACGAAGTCGGGGGTCACGCCGGTGGCTTGTTGTTCTTCCGGCGACAACTGCTGATGCGTCGTGCTGTTCGGGTGGATGATCAGCGACTTGCTGTCGCCCACGTTGGCCAGGTGGCTGAACAGTTTGACGCTGTTGATCAGCTTGATG
>JAYVOX010000002.1:0-2958 GCA_043757695.1 Schlesneria sp. | reverse complement strand
CGAGGGCGAATGCCCCAAAAATGGTTCTCTTCACGGCGAATGCTCTCCTTTGCGTGGCCGAAGGGATGGGATCGTGCTCAATGAGCATCGAGTCTGTTCGCGTCGAGTCCATCCAAGACTCTCGCAATCACAGACACCCACCGCGTTCAACGAACTCGGCGGGGCGGCGGCATTTTGCACACCCCTGATTTCTCGTCAAGACGAAGGTGACGAATGTTTCGGGTCCGGCCACGATTTTGAAAATAACCTCACGGCAATCGGCGGTTTCCGCGTGAAGCGTGCGTAGTGAAACAGCTTCGCTGAGGCATCGTTCGGAAAGACTGAAACGTCACACAGTCCTGTGTGATGACATATTCCGAGCGGTGGACTTAAGCGGCTATCCGGAAAGACGATCGTGGCCAACTTGATGAAGTCGTTGAACTTGGGTGCCACGGTCATGGCTTTGCATGACCGTGTCTTCGCTACGAAAACAGCACGGCCATGCAAAGCCATGACCGTGGCACCCTAAAAACAAGCCTCGTCTTTTCGGATAGCCTCTAAGTCCTGCGGTTGGGCCGCGAGGTATCGAGGCCTCAACAGCAACCGGTCGGACCACAGCAATTCGATTCCGTCGCCAGCGGCAGTGTCACTAACAAGCCCGCACTTGCCGAGGTCTCCTCGCGCGCAGTGGGTTCACAGCACGCAGACGTTTCGCAGCAGGAGCGGGCCTCACTGACGACGAGCATCTGCCCTGCATACGGCTCGCGCCGGAGCGTCTCGGCCGTTTGCTGGCAGACCGCGACATGCTGGCCACGAGTGAAGGTTTGACCGCCATCATCCTGCACCGATTTCCATGGGCCTCGGTACATCACCTCCGTCGCGTGCGAGCCATCCCAGTCCGCGCAGCAACTCGGCGGCAGTCTGTGAGCACGCACGGTGAGGCTCCGAAACTCGATCCCTGCCACGACCTGCCACGGTGCTGACTGCCGTTCGAGAATCTCAAGGCCACCGAATCCCGCAGCCTCAAACGCGGCCAGGAATCGGTCTTCACGAAACGCGCCGCTGAGGCAACCGCTCCACAACGTTGAGTCATTTTGCAAAGCAACCGGGATGTCGGCGTTCGAGACGATGTCGCTGATGACCGCACGGCCTCCGACTTTCAGCACGCGATGAATCTCGCTAAAGAGTTGCCTGCGATCCTCCGCACGCACCAGATTCAAGACGCAGTTCGAGACGACGACATCGACAGACTCATCGGCCACCATCGGCGAAGTACGTCGCAACTCATCGGCGCGTTCATGAGCGCGGAGCCAGGCAGAACTTGATCCGATCGGCTCCGCGAGCAGCGTCACTTCGAGTTGCTCCAGATCGAGCTTCAAGTCTTGAATCTGTCCCTTGCGGAAGGAGACGTTGTCGAAGCCGATCCGCCGCGCAACCTCGGGTTGAGACCGACGGGCCAGCGCGAGCATGTCCTCGTTGCAGTCGATCCCGATCACGTGCCCCGACGGTCCGACGACCTGCGCTGCGATGAAACAAATCTTGCCGCCGCCCGAGCCAAGGTCGAGAACCGCATCGCCCGATCGCACGTACTTCGAGGGATCGCCGCAGCCGTAGTCTCGCTCAATGACCTCGCGCGGGATCGCGTCGAGGAATCGCGTCGAGGAATCGCGGATCGTAAGAGACAGGACAGCAGAGCGCGGCCACTTGAGTTTTCGAGGCTTCCGAATACCGGTCGCGCACGGCTGCAGAGACATTGAGCGTCACTTGGTCTGTCACGGTGATTTCCAAAACGGAGAGGTCGCGAACGCCCTTCAATGGCATTGCTACTGCGCAGGCTTGGCGACGTTCAAGCACATCAGCCAGTCTTCGCTGCGCAGATAGAGTCGTCCGTGAGACAACACGGGCGAGGCCCACATCGGGTACTTCAGCTTCTCAAACGAAGCGCGACTGATTTCTTTCCAACCTGTGCGGTCGAGCTTGGTCAGTGCGAGAGTTCCTCGCTCACCGAGGACGAAGTACTGGCCCTCGGCATACGTCGCCGAGCCTCGCCCATAGAATGGCCACGGAATGACTTTGCCTGTCTTGGCGTGCTTGATCTGGCCGGTCGAAGGGTCTTGTTCGAGTTCCTCGACTTGGCCGTCGTAACCGTTCGTTTGCCACGCGAGGTCTCCCGTCTTGAGGTCGATGCATTGGAGCATCGCTTCGTTTTCGTGACGACCGCTGAAACCGAAGGCACACCCGTCGTGATGAATGGGAGTGGACCAGTGCGTGGACATGCCGCGCTTTTTGCGCCAGACCTCATCGAACCCTGCTCCATCCGCGTGCAGCTTGAGCAAAGCGGCTCCGGTCTCATAAGCGGCCGACAGCAGGACGAGATCATCGACCACGACGGGCCGCGCCGCATTGACCGACTCATGCGTGCGAGAACGGAACCAATACTTGAAGCGGACTCGTCCCGTCGTCGGATCGAGCGACACGAGTCCCTGACGCAACAGACAAAGCAAGTGACGTTGCCCATGCACCGTCACGGCGATCGGAGATGAGTAACTGACCAACGACTCGTCGCCACTCCACTTGTAAAGGGCATTGCCTGGTCCATCGGTCTTCACGCCATCCCACGTGTCTTTGCCGACGCTTTCCCACTTGGTCTTCCCGGTCTCGGGGTCCAACGCGACGACACCGGAATTGGGTTGTCCACCGACGAGGACGATCAGCAGACCTCCTTCGAGAATCGGTGTGCAGCCTGCTCCGAAGAAGTGGTCAGGGACTGTCCAGTCGGTGGCCGTGTCACGACGCCAGACGACCTTGCCCGTTTTCAAGTCGAGGCAAACCAGTTGTCCCTGAGCACCGAAGGTGTAGCAGCGATTCTCGGTGAGCAGTGGCGAGCAACGCGGGCCGTTGTTGTAGCCATACGGGTCCGAGAAATCGGTGTCGTACTCGAACTTCCACAGGGACGATCCGTTGTCGGTTCGCAGGCAG
>JAYVOX010000001.1:0-2960 GCA_043757695.1 Schlesneria sp. | reverse complement strand
AGGTGAGCTCGCGCTCACCTACGCGGAGCGGAACCCACAACCCGCCAATTTCTGCCCTCACCCGCCGGACCGTCGCCAAGGATGAGTGGCGGTCGGCTTGTAGGGAGCCTATGCCGCTCCCGTTCGATCTGTCTTCGGTTTCGCACTCGCGGGACGTGCGGGCAGCTCGATCCAAGTCAGATCCCGTCCACGGTGCGTCAGTCGGATCGTGCCGTCCAGCAGTTCGCTGACCAGAATCTTTTTCCGGGCCAGCGAGAATTTCTGATGCTGCTCGTGCCACTGAAAAAACCGATTGCGCCAGGACACAGTCCAGTCGTTTTGCACCACCCGCTGCTCTTGGTACGACAGCACGTGTTCCAACTTCACGCCTCAAGGAACTGACCGATGCAGTTCGTCGATGACTCGCTGCCACGTGGAACCGTTCATTCAGTTCCTCCAGAAACTCACCCTCCGGGTACTCGTTCGCGGCTTCCAATCTGCCGCTCTTCCGGAGCCGCAGCGCTTTCACAAAACGGTCCTGAAACACCCCATGCCGACGGTCCACCCGCCCTTGGGCTTGTCGGTTTAGTCCCCATCACGAGCAATCATCGACGAGGTTTAAGGACTTACGAAAACCACTTTTGGAGTAAGTCCTTATTACTCGTCTTGCAACTCTCGCCGATTAGCTAAACCGACAAGCCCAATGGCCGGTGGCTGCGAGCTTCGTGCGGCGGCATCTTGACTCGGCGAGTGCCGCAGCCAACACTCGGCGACTATGTCCACCGAAGTACCACCGCCGACGATCCGACTGATGGACGCCACCGATTTGCGGCGCGGGTTCCTTGTCGCACTCGGGGCGTTGAAGCCAGCCGAACTGACGGACGATCAAGCGTTGGATGTCTTTCGACGAAGGATGCGTTCGCGTTTGAAGACCTACGTCGCGTTGATGGACGATCGCGTGGCGGGAACGGCGTCACTGTTCATCGAACCGAAGTTCATTCACAACGGCGGGATCGTCGGGCACATTGAAGACGTGGCCGTCCACACGGCGTATCAGCACCACGGGATCGGGGCCGCGCTCATCACCTACTTGTTGGATGTTTGTCGGCAAGCGGGCTGTTACAAGGTGATCCTCGACTGCGAAGAACACGTGATCCCGTTCTATGAAAAGCTCGGCTTCCACCGCTGGGAACATGCGCTGCGCGTCGATCTGTGACTCGAATGACTTGCCGGTTCCTTCCTCATTCACGAGGCACGCCGTGTCCGACGCCTTGCCGATCAGCTTGGTGACAACACTTCCCCCGACGCCGTTTCGTGCCGACGACGCTCACAAGGGAGACTGCGGCCGCGTCACGGTGATTGCCGGGAGTCGCGGGATGGCAGGAGCCGCGTCTCTGTGCGCGACGGCGGCATTGCGTGGCGGCGCGGGACTCGTGACGGCCGCTGTGCCAGAGGGGATCGTTTCAGTCGTCGCGGGTTTCGAGCCATCGTATCTGACGCTGGCATTGCCTGAAGACCGCAGCGGTCGCATTCGATCCGCAGCGATGACGCGACTGAACCGAGCGTTGTCGTCTCAATCCGCAGTGGCCATCGGGCCGGGTTTGGGACAGTCGGCCGAGTTGCAGATGCTGGTGAGTGAACTCTACGCGCACTTGCCGCTGCCGCTGGTCGTCGATGCGGATGCTCTCAATCTGTTGGCGCAGCGACCGGAGTTACTCATTCGTCTGGAAGGAGCCGCACCGCGCGTACTGACGCCACATCCCGGTGAGTTCTCGCGATTGACGGGTCTCGACATCGCGACCGTTCAACAGGATCGGACTCGCCACGCGATCTCCTTCGCGCGGCAGCAGCGAGTGGTTGTGGTCTTGAAAGGGCGGGAGACGGTCATCACAGATGGTGATCGATTGGCCATCAACACGACGGGGAACAGTGGCATGGCAACGGGCGGGACGGGTGATGTGCTAACCGGACTCATCACGGCGCTGCTGGCTCAGGGGATGACTCCATTCGAGGCCGCTCAACTCGGTGCTCACGTACACGGAGTGGCGGGTGATCTGGCGGCAGAAGAATTTTCCAAACCAGGCTTGATCGCGTCGGACCTGTTGCGATTTGTCGGACGCGCATGGTGTGAGCTGGAAGTGTGAAACAGGATTCAGAATTCGAAACGCGATTGCCGACCAGTTGAGCAGGCGGCACGTCAGGGCTGGTTTATACTTCGCACGGTCCAAAGTGAGACATTTGAATGTAGCCACGCTTCGCCAGAACGCGGTTGTTTGAGCGTCAGGCCCGCACTCTGGCGAGGTGCAGCTACGTCTCACTTCAGCCCGCGCCAAGTTTATATTCTGCCCTGTCAGAGGTCCGCTTCACGAGCAGTTTCCGACTGATGTGCTTGGTATCGAAATCACGGGGCTGCTTCTGAGCGGTTCGTATGCTGAGCTGAGACTACGGATCGCAGAGAGGAATGCTTGACTGTGTCTGTTCATCGAATTCGACTGCTGGGGCCTTGGGAGTTTGCTTGGGAAGCGTCCCTGGGAGCGAACTCGCCCGCTGTGACGGAAGGGACAACGGTCATTCCCTGTGACTGGCAGTTGCTCTTCGGTCCGAACGCGGGGGCCGCAGTGTTCCGACGCCGTTTTCATTGTCCGACCAACTTAGAGCAGCAGGACGAAGTGTGGCTGGTCTGCTCGGGTGTGCGTGGATTGGGGACGATCTTCTTGAACGACACGCCGCTGAAGGATTTCGCTGCCGACGGTGAGGCCGTGGAATGCGAACTGACGACCGTCTTAAAGCCCTTCAACATTGTGAGTGTTCGTCTCACTGTTGATTGCGCCACCGCAAGCGCCGTTCACGTTGGCTTGTTTGAACAGGTGGCCCTCGAAATTCGTAATGCGTGATCCACCGTCGTTTCACCGCCAGCTATACCTCACGCGGCCGAAACTGACGCACGGTCGCGCTACTGTAGTCTTGTCGCTCCGCCGACA